>CALEDU010000001.1 GCA_937949455.1 uncultured Tepidimonas sp.
GTCGAGCTGGCCCATGGTGCCTTCGACTTCCGGATGGCCCGCGTGGCCGATCAGGATGAACTCATAACCCTCGCGGCGCAGCTTGGCCACCTCCACATGCACTTTGGTGACCAGCGGACAGGTGGCGTCGAAGATCTGGAAACCCCGACGCTCGGCCTCGGCCTGCACGGCACGGCTGACACCGTGGGCACTGAAGACCAGCACCGCCCCGGGCGGTACATCGGCCAAGTCCTCGATGAACACCGCCCCACGCTGGCGCAGATCATCGACGACATGGCGGTTGTGCACGATCTCGTGGCGGACATAAATGGGCGCACCAAACTTGGCCAACGCGCGCTCCACGATCTCGATCGCCCGATCCACCCCGGCGCAAAAGCCGCGCGGCTCCGCCAGCAGCACCTCCTGGACAGCGCGGCCCATCACAACACTCCGATGATGTGGACCTCGAACCGAACCGGCTGACCCGCCAGGGGATGGTTGAAGTCGAACAAGACGGCCCCGTCGTCGCGCACCGCGTGCACGACGCCGGCGTAGCTGCCCCGCCCATCGGGGGTGGGGAATTGCACCACATCTCCCGGGGCGTAGCGCTCGTGCGGATCGCCCAGGGAATCGAGCAGCTTGCGCGCCACCCACTGCTGCAGGGCGGGCTGGCGCTCGCCAAAGGCCTCGCCCGCCGGCAGGTCGATCACGGTGTGGGTGCCTTCGGGTAATCCGAGCAGGCGCCGCTCCAGCGCCGGCGACCACTCCCCTGCGCCCAGCGACAAGGTGACGGGCTGGGCCCCGAATGTGTCGATGAAGGCAGTCCCATCCGGCCCGGACAGGCGATAGTGCAGGGTCAGGAAGGAACCGGGTTGGACGACGGGCATGGTAGATCAGGCCGCAGCACGGCGCGCGAAAATAAACATTGTAAAAAACGGGGAGAAAACCATGGTGCGTGAATTGCCCCCGCAGGCCCGCCCGCGCGAAAAATTGCTGGCCCGCGGCCCGCAGGCGCTGGCCGATGCGGAGCTGCTGGCGCTGTTGCTGCGCACGGGCCTGGCCGGCCAGCCCGTGCTGCAATTTGCGCAAGCGCTGCTCGATCGCTGGGGTGGCCTGAGCGGCTTGCTGCAGGCCACCCCAGCGCAACTGGCCAGCGTCAAAGGACTGGGGCCGGCCAAGCGGGCCGAATTGCTGGCCGTGACCGAGATGGTGCGGCGCGCCTTGGGTGAGCGACTGCGCGAGCGCCCGGTACTGGATGCACCGGCGGCGGTGATGGATGTCCTGCGGCTGCACTTGGCCGACCGGGTGCACGAGGTGTTTGCCGTGCTGTTTCTGGACAGCCAGCACCGCCTGATCGCGCTGGAGGAGCTGTTTCGCGGCACACTGGACCAGACCAGCGTCTATCCGCGCGAGGTGGCCCTGCGCGCCCTGCACCATGGCGCAGCCGCCATCATCCTGGCCCACAACCACCCCAGCGGCGTGGCCGAGCCATCCCGTGCCGACGAGGCGCTGACCCGCCATCTGAAGGCCGCACTGGGCTTGCTGGACATCCGGGTGCTGGACCATTTCATCGTCACCCGCGCGGGCTGTACCTCGATGGCCGAGCGCGGGCTGCTCTGAACCGCGCTTCGGCCGGCACGACGGCGGCACCGATGGCACTGGCGGGAGTTGCGGGACAATTGACCCCGCCATGAAAGTGCGAACGCTGGCCGATCTGCGGCAGATACAGAAGGCAATGGCCCTGCGCGCCGCGCAGGCCGCCGCGGCGCGGGCTGCGGCGCAAGCCGCCCGGCGCGAGGCCGAGGAGCGCGCGCAGCGCGACCGGCTGCTGTTCGAGCGCGCCGTCGGCCCGGTACAGCGGCTGGCGCCACACGGCCGTATCGAGCCGCAACGGCCGCGCCCGAAGCCGGTGCCGCACCAACGCCAGGCCGACGAGCGCGCGGTGATGCAAGCCGCCCTGAGTGACGAATTCGACGTCGAAACCTTGCTGCATACCGACGAGCACCTGAGCTTTCGCCGCCCTGGTATTGGCCCCGACGTGGCGCGCCGCCTGCGGCAGGGCCACTGGGCCATCCAGGCCGAGCTGGACCTGCACGGCCTGCGCACCGACGATGCGCGGGAACGGCTGGCGGCCTTCATCCGCCAGGCGCACAAACACGGCCTGCGCTGCGTGCGCGTGGTGCACGGCAAGGGCCTGGGCTCGCCGGGCAAGACACCGGTCCTCAAGGGCCGGGTACACAGCTGGCTGGTACAAAAAAGCGAGGTATTGGCCTTTGTGCAAGCCCGGCCGGCAGACGGCGGCGCGGGCGCATTGGTGGTGCTGCTGCGCACGGCCAGCCATGGGCGAGCTTGAGCGGAGGCGCGGCGATCACTGCGCAGCGCGGCGCAGGGTTTGCACGACGGGCGTGCGCAGCACCCCGCGCAGCGTCCACCAACCCGCCAGTAGCGCCAGCCCAGCACCGACCACCCCCCCTGCAAGCGGTACCCAGGTAGAGGCGCGCCAGTCGAAATCGAACACAAAGCGCGCCAGGGCCCAACTGACCGCCACCGCTACCAGCGAGGCCAAGCCCCCCGCCAGCGCGCCAACGCCCAGCAATTCGGCGCGCTGCACCCGGCGCAGCAAGGCGGACTGCGCCCCCAGGGCGCGCAACACCGCATAGTCGCGCTCGCGCTCGGCACGGGTGGCCCCCACAGTGGCCAGCAGCACCGTCACCCCAGCCGCCAGGCTGAATGCAAACAAGAACTCCACCGCCCGGATCACCTGCCCCAGCACACGCTGCACCTGGGCGACCGCTGCGCTGGTGTCCACATGGGTCACGTTGGGAAAGCGCTGCAGCAGCAGCCGATCGAACCCAGCCTGGGCCGGCGCGCGAAAGGCGGCGATATAGGTGTAGGGCACCTCTGCCGGCATGGACTGCACCGGAAACAGGGCAAAAAAATTCACATGCATCGAGGCCCAGTCCACCTTGCGCAGGCTGGTGATGCGCGCCTCGTGCGGCATGCCTGCGATGTCGAAGGTCATGCGATCGCCCAGGCGCAGGCCAAGCGTCTGGGCCAGCCCGGTTTCGATGCTGATGGCCTCTGCGTCGTCGGGCTGCCAGCGCCCCGCGGCAAGCGGGTTGTGCGCCGGCAATTCGCGGCTGTACGACAGGTTGAATTCGCGCTCGACCAGCCGCTGCGCGCGGTCGCTGTCGAACTGCTC
>CALEDU010000002.1 GCA_937949455.1 uncultured Tepidimonas sp.
TCGGCACCACGGCCTGGCACGGCCAGCAGTCCGGCTGGCTTGTCTATCACGATCAGTGCGTCATCCAGGTGCAGGATGGGGATGCCGTCCCACACCGCCAGCGGTGGCGTCACGTTTGCGCGCCCTCGACGATCAGGCGCAGGCGCCGCTGGCCTTGCCACTCGTCGGCTTCCAGTCGGTATGCGAGCAGCGCCCGCGCGGGCAACGCCTCGGTATGACCAAACCAGATACCCTCCAGCGGCTGGCCTTGTACGCGCAGGCGCAGGGCCAAATGTCGCTCGCCCACCAGCCGCTGACCGAGCACCTCGACCTCGTCGCTGAACACGGGTGCGGCGAAGCCCTGGCCCCAGACCTGGGCGTCGAGCAAATCGACCATGTCCACACGGTGCCAGGGCTGCGCCAGCGGACCGTCGGTGACCAGTCGGCGCTGCAGGGTGGCGGCATCCAGCCATTCGGTGGCGACCGCTTGAAAGGTGGCTTCGAACGCCGCCAAGCCGCCAGCGGGCAGTGTGCAGCCTGCTGCCATGGCGTGGCCGCCAAACCGCAGCAGCAGGCCCGGCTGGCGTTTGACCATCCAGTCCAGCGCATCGCGCAGGTGAAAGCCCGCGATCGAGCGCCCTGAGCCTTTCAGACACGGGGTGCCATCGTCCATGTGCGCGGGTGCGAACACGAACACCGGCCGGTGCAGCCGGTCTTTGAGTCGGGAGGCAACGATGCCCACCACGCCTTCATGAAAGGTGGGGTCGAACACGGTCAACGTTGGCGGTGCCGTCTCGGGGTCGAGGTCATTGCCGTGGCGCTCGGCCATGGCCAGCAGGGCCTGCTCGCGCATGGCCGATTCCACGGCGCGCCGCTGGCGGTTGATGTCGTCGAGCAGGCGGGCCAGTTCCCCCGCCCGTGCGGGATCATCGGTGATCAGGCACTCGATGCCCAGCCCCATGTCGCTCAGGCGCCCTGCGGCATTGAGGCGAGGCCCCAGAGTGAAACCCAGGTCGAAGGTCGAGGCGCGCGCCGCTGGCCGCTTGGCGATGGCGAGCAGCGCCGCCATGCCCGCTGGCATGACCCCGGCGCGGATGCGCCGCAGGCCCTGCGCCACCAAGCGCCGGTTGTGTGCGTCCAGCCGCACCACGTCGGCCACCGTGCCCAGAGCGACCAGGGGCAGCAAGTTGTCCAGGCGGGGTTGGCTGGCGTGGTTGAAAATGCCGCGGCGGCGCAGTTCAGCGCGCAGTGCCAACAGCACATAGAACATGACGCCCACCCCGGCCAGCGCCTTGGCGGGAAAGTCGCACCCGGGCTGATTCGGGTTGACGATGAGGCAGTCCTGCGGCAAGCGGACTTTTCCCTCTTGCACCAGCGGCAGATGGTGGTCGGTGATCAGCACCTGCAGGCCCAGCGCCCGGGCCCGCTCCACCCCCTCCAGGCCGGCGATGCCGTTGTCCACGGTGAGCAGCACATCGGCGCCAAGGGCGTGCACCCGCTCGGCCAGCGCGGGGGTCAGGCCATAGCCGTCGCGTACCCGGTCGGGCACCAGGTAGCGCACCCGGTCCCAGCCCAAGGGTGCGCCCAACAGCCGCAGCCCCCGCCACGCGGTCGCGCAGGCCGTGGCACCGTCGCAATCGTAATCGGCCACGATGCAGACGGTGCGGCCGCCTTGCAGCGCATCGGCCAAAAGTTCCGCTGCCTCGCGCGCGCCGCGCAGGTGTTCGGGTGGGGGCAGGTGGGTCAGCGCGTCGTCCAGTTCGTTCGCCTGCTGGACACCGCGCGCGGCAAACAGCCGCGCCAGCAGCGGGTGTACACCGGCCTGTTCCAACGCCCAGGCGGCCCGCGGGGGCACATCGCGGGGGGTGATGTTCACAGGCCGCTCCACCAGTCGAAAGGGGGCTGCGTGGCAGGGCGCGGCTGTCCCCGCAGCCGGTTCCACAGATCGCGCCAATGTCGCCGTGGTGGGGGCGGCGCAGGTGCCCCAGGGTCCAGTCGCCATGAGCGCCAGCCGCGCTCGCCGCACAGGGTCAGCCAGCGCGGCTGGCCATGCGCTTCGGCGGCGGCCAGCCAAGGAGCCAGCAGCGCCTCGTCCAGGCGCACCCAGGCGGCAGCCCAGCTGGATGCGTCGCCCTGGGTGGCCGGTGCGGTCAGGTCGTCCACCAATCGCACGCTGGCTTGTGCTGGGGTTGGGCCGTGACCATTCCAACGGCCGGCACCCGAAACCCACAGGCCGTTGATCGGTAACACGCCACGCGCAGCGCGGGCCGTGTTGACCGGGTGGTCATGAAAGAGCATCTGCGCCTCGTTCAGCAGCCGCAGCAGCGCGCGGGCGGCGGGGTGGCGCCCCGCGTCGCGCCACCAACCGTCGGCGCGTCGGTGTGCCACCCGGTCCAGACTGGCGCTCGCCCATTCATCGAACAGCGCGCCGCGCGCCAGCCAGCGCAGCGGGTCGTCGCCGCGCAATTCGATGCCATCGCTGGCGGCGTAGCTTGCGAAGGCGTCGCGCAGCGCCGCCGACTCCTGCGCGCGCAGATCGAGCGCCTGCGGGGGAATGATGGTGATCTGATCGATGCCAGCCTGCCAGGCGCATGGCCACAGCCAGGCGCAGCCCACCTCCACCACCCCTGCATGCCAGGCGGCCCAGGGCAGCTGCCCGTCAACCACCGTCCACCCCAGGGCGCGTGCCAGGGCATGTTCATGAGGCGGCGTCAGACTCCAGGGGCTGCCATCGTGCTGAGCATGCGGTGTGGCGCGTGCCAGCCAGCGCTGCAGGGTAGGCAAAGGGGGGAGGGGGCCAGCAAAGGAGCCGTGCCGCGCCGCTGCGGCGTCGGAAGCCGGCGGAGCGGCGTAGGCAATGATCAGGTGATGAACCTCGGGCATGACGCGATTGTTGCGCAATCGCTGCGGCACAATTGGGGGAGTCTTTCGACACACCCATGCCTCTGCCCTACGAACTCGTCATCGGCTGGCGCTACACACGCGCTGGCCGGGCCACCCGCCGCAATGGTTTCATCTCCTTCATCAGCGCGGTCTCCATGCTCGGGATCGCTCTAGGGGTCGCGGCACTCATCATCGTGTTGTCGGTGATGAACGGTTTTCAGAAAGAGGTGCGCGATCGCATGTTGGGGGTCTTGTCGCACGTCGAGGTACTTTCCACCACCGGTGAGGCACTGGCCGACCCTGCGAGCACCATGGCGCAGGTTCGGGAGCATCCGCGGGTGCGCGCAGCGGCACCTTTCATCGCCGAGCAGGGTTTGCTCGCGCGCGGGCAGGATATGAAGGGGGCGGTCATCCGTGGCATCGACCCTGTGCAGGAGCCCACGGTGACTGCCTTGGGGGCGGATCTGGCGGCGCAGGCCTTCGGGGCTTTGCAGCCTGGGCATTTTGGCATCGTGTTGGGGGCGGCGCTGGCACGTTCGCTGGGGGTTGCGACCGGTGACGCGGTGACCTTGGTGGTGCCCAGCGGCCAGCTCACGCCCGCGGGTGTCGTACCCCGTCTGCGCCAGATGACCGTGGTGGGGTTGTTCGACTCCGGCCACTACGAATACGACGCCACGCTGGCGCTGGTGCACCTGGAAGATGCGCAACGGCTGTTTCGGCTAACGGGGCCGACCGGTATCCGCGTGCGCTTGGATGACCTGCACGCCGCGCGGGAGGTGGCCATCGAGCTGGCAGCGCGGATCGAGCCGACCTTGGGCCCCGCAGTACTGGTGCGTGACTGGACGCGCGCCAATCGCACCTGGTTTGCCGCTGTTCAGGTCGAAAAGCGCATGATGTTCATCATCCTCACGCTCATCGTCGCGGTGGCGGCGTTCAACCTGGTGTCTACACTGGTCATGACCGTGACCGACAAGCGGGCCGATATCGCCATCCTGCGCACGCTGGGGGCCAGTCCGCGCAGCGTGATGGCGATCTTTGTGGTGCAGGGGGCGGCCGTGGGAGTAGTGGGGACTGCGCTGGGGCTGGCGCTGGGCCTGGGGGTGGCATGGCACATCGATACGCTGGTGCCGGCGCTCGAGCGCCTGCTGGGCGTGCACTTCCTGCCGCAGGACATTTATTTGATCAGCCGCATGCCCAGCGACCCGCAGGTCGGGGATGTCGTGCCGATCGCCGTCATCTCGCTGGTGCTGGCCTTCGTTGCCACACTCTACCCCAGTTGGCGGGCCAGCCGGCTCAACCCTGCGGAGGCGCTGCGCTATGAGTGACGTGGCCAATGTGGTGCTGCATGCGCGCGGACTGGTCAAGCGCTTTCGCGAGGGGCGGCTGGACGTGACCGTGCTGCGTGGTGTCGATTTGACGGTGCGCGTCGGCGAGACGGTGGCCATCGTCGGGGCCTCCGGCTCGGGCAAGAGCACCTTGCTGCATCTGCTGGGCGCATTGGAAGCTCCTACTGCGGGTGAGGTGCGGTTGATGGGCGAGGACTTGCATCGCCTGCCGCCTGCGCGCCAGGGGGATGCGCGCAACCGGCATCTGGGTTTCGTTTATCAGTTCCACCATCTGCTGCCGGAGTTCACCGCCCAGGACAACGTTGCCATGCCGCTGTGGATTCGGCGCGAGCGGCGGGCGGTGGCGGCCGAACAGGCGGCGGATTGGCTGCGGCGCGTGGGCCTGGGCGAGCGGCTGCTGCACCGCCCTGCTGAGCTGTCCGGGGGGGAGCGCCAGCGCGTGGCGATCGCCCGTGCCCTGGTGACGCGGCCGGCCTGTGTACTGGCGGATGAGCCCACCGGCAATCTGGATCGCGAGACGGCGGGTGCCGTCTTCGGGCTGATGCTGGATTTGGCCCGCGCGCAAGGCACGGCCTTCGTTCTGGTGACCCACGATCCGGAGCTCGCTTCGCGCTGCGACCGTATGCTGCGCCTGGCCCATGGCAGCTTGAGCGCTTGATCACGTCGCGGGCGCATTCCCGAGCCCCGCCGGACGGAGCTTTTGCCCCTCATCGGGTTTTCCGTCGGCTTCAGGGTTTACACCAATTAAAATATTCGCAATCAATCATATAGTCCCATATGTGAACCAATCCGTATCTGCCCCGTCGTTGGATGTCCGGTGTTCGGACTTCGAGTCGGTGGCGCGTCGTTTCAGCGTGCTGGGTGAGCCTGCGCGGCTGCGGATTTTGCATGCCGTGTGTCACTCGGAGCGCTGCGTCAACGACATCATGCAGGTCACCGGGTTGGCGCAAGCCAATGTCTCGCGCCACCTGGCGCGCCTGTATCAGGCCGGACTGTTGGTGCGTCGGCGCGAGGGTGCCCGGATGTTTTACCGGGTCAGTCCGTCGTCGCATGTGGATCTGTGCCGACTCGTCATCCAGCAGGTGGAGGGTGAGCGGGCACACCCGAAGCCGGGGAAAGGGTGTGAGGTCGGTCGGTCGGCGTCGGTGTTCCCCGTTGAGTCAAAGGAAGAAACCAGTGTCTGAGAATCTCCGCGAAGTCATCGGCCGGGTCCTACCCGCGCCCGAGAATCATCTGAGCCCGGAGCTGCTCGATAAAGCTCGCAAAGCCCGCCGCAGCTTTATGGGTAAGGCCTTGGCCATGGGGGCCGGCGCTGCCTCTGCCGTGGTCGGTGGTAAAGCCCTGGCAGCCGAGGACGGCGAAGATGCCATCCTCAAGCTGCCCGAGCACACGACTGGGCTGGGGCAGCCGGTCGCTGCCCGTGGCTACGGTATGCCCAGCAAATGGGAGAGCAATTTGCAGCGGCGCGAGAGCCCGGGCCTGACCCGGGTCTCGCAAGCCTCGGTCAGCTTCTGCCCGTTGCAAGGACTGTTCGGCATCATCACGCCCAGCGGTCTGCACTTCGAGCGCCATCACCAGGGGTGGTGGGACATTGATCCGTCCCAGCACCGGTTGATGGTGCACGGCCTCGTCAAGCGCCCGCGTGTCTTTACGATGGATGACCTGATGCGCCTGCCCAGTGTCTCGCGCATCCACTTCATCGAGTGTGGTGCCAACACCGCAATGGAGTGGGCCAATGTCGCCGTGCCGACGGTGCAATATACCCACGGCATGATCAGTTGCTCGGAGTTCACCGGTGTGCTGTTGTCCACCCTGCTGGACATGTGCGGCATCGACCGCAAGAAGGCCAAATATGTGCTGGCCGAGGGTGCCGATGGGTCGTCGATGACCCGCACCATCGACCTGGAGCGCGCGCTGGACGACGTGATCGTCGCTTGGGGCATGAACGGCGAGATGCTGCGTCCCGAAAACGGCTACCCGCTGCGCTTGGTGGTGCCGGGTGTGCAAGGCGTGAGCTGGGTCAAGTATCTGCGCCGCATCGAAGTGGGCGACCAGAAGTGGGCCACCAAAGACGAAGCGGTGCACTACATCGATCTGATGCCGGACGGCACACACCGCCAGTACACCAGCATTCAAGAGTGCAAGAGCGTGATCACATCGCCCTCGGGCGGCCAGACGCTGCTCGATCGCGGCTACTACAACGTGACCGGCCTGGCCTGGTCCGGCCGCGGCAGCATCAAGGCGGTGGACGTCTCTTTCGACGGCGGCCGCAACTGGCGCCCCGCCCGCCTGGAGGGGCCGATTCTGCCCAAGGCGTTTACACGCTTCAACATCGACTGGGTGTGGGATGGCAAGCCTGCCATCTTGCAAAGCCGCGCCATCGACTCGACCGGCTATGTGCAGCCCAAGATCAACCAATTGCGCGCGGTGCGCGGCACGCGGTCGATCTACCACAACAATGCGATCCAGAGCTGGCTGGTGTCCGAAAACGGCGAAGTCTCCAACGTGCAGGTGTACTGATGAAGAGCAAGATCCAATCCACCGTCCGCGCGGCGGCCCTGGGCGTCGCGCTGCTGGGTGCTGGCGCAGGCGTCGCCCACGCCAACAAGCCCTGGCATGACATCGGCCGCGACGCCAAGCCGGCCGAAATCAAGGCCTGGGACATCGATGTTCGCCCCGATTTCGTCGGTTTGCCCAAGGGTTCCGGCTCGGTCAGCAAGGGTGAGGAAGTCTGGGTGAGCCGGTGTGCCTCGTGCCACGGCGACTTCGGTGAATCCAACGAGGTCTTCACCCCGATCGTGGGTGGCACCACGGCCAAAGACATCGAAACCGGCCGCGTCGCCAATTTGCGCCAGGAAGCACAATATCCCCAGCGCACCACCTTGATGAAGGTCGCTACTGTCTCCACGCTGTGGGACTACATCAACCGCGCCATGCCCTGGAACGCCCCCAAGTCACTCTCGACCGATGAGGTGTACGGTGTGGTGGCCTACATCCTGCATCTGGGCAACATCGTGCCGGCGGACTTTGTGCTGAGCGATCAGAACATCGCCGACGTGCAAAAGCGCATGCCCAACCGCAACGGCATGGTGTTCTACGAGCCGCTGTGGAAGGTCAACGGCAAAGGCGACGTGCAAAATCCGCGCTGCATGAAGAACTGTCCCATCGAAGGCGACATCAAATCCATGCTGCCGGACTATATGCGGGATGCTCACGGCAACCTGATCGAGCAAAACCGCATCATCGGACCGGCGCGTGGCTGGGACACCACCCAGCTCCCGCGCAAGGAGCCATTGACCCGCAAGGTGTCGATGGCGGCACCGGTCGCGGCCACTGCGGCGGCGGGCGCTGCCGATGTGAAGGCCCTGCTGGCCAAAAACGCCTGCACGGCCTGCCATGGCGTGGCCAACAAAATCGTTGGGCCTGGCTTCAACGAAGTGGCCGCCAAGCACAAAGGCAAGACCGACCTCGAAAACTACCTGGTGGGCAAAATCAAAGCAGGCGGCCAGGGGGTTTATGGTGCCATTCCCATGCCGCCGCAACCCCAAGTCAGCGATGCCGATGCCAAGGTGATTGCCGCCTGGATTGCAGCAGGCGCCAAGTGAACCGGGGCGGCGTTTCAAAATCCTAATCGATGGCCTGCAAGGCAGGCCTCACCACCCAAAGGAGTCCAACGATGAACCTCAAGACGATGCTGACGGCTGCGGCCGCAGCGGTTGCCCTGGCGGGTCCGGCGCATGCGCTGGATGCTGCGGCTGCCAAGGCCCTGGCCCAGAAGAATGCCTGCATGAGCTGCCACGCCGCAGACAAAAAACTGGTGGGGCCAGCTTACAAGGATGTGGCCGCCAAATACAAAGGCATGAAAGCCGATGAACTGGCCGTCTCGATCAAGAAGGGGGGGGCTGGCAAATGGGGGCCGGTACCGATGCCCGCCCAAGCCGGGCTGAGCGACAATGATGCCAAGCTGTTGGCTGAGTGGGTGCTAGCGGGGGCGCCCGACAAGTGATGGCGGGCATGCCCGTCGTTCCGAATGATGTTTTCGACAAGGAGTGGCATATGAAAAACAACCGACGCGCCGTGCTCAAGTCCGGCGCAGCGCTGGCGACGCTGGTGTCGCTGGGCGTGGTGACGGCCGAGCAGGCGCAGGCGGCGGGCCGCGACGGCTTTGCGGCCAAGACGCTGGAAGACGCGCTCAAAGCGGT
>CALEDU010000003.1 GCA_937949455.1 uncultured Tepidimonas sp.
TCGGTGCCAACGGCGCAGACGGTGCCGTCGCGGTGCACCCGCTTGCCATTGGACTCCATCGCCAGTTGCTGCAAATACGGCACGAAGTGGCGCAGCCGCTCGGCGTACACGGCCACCAACTGCGTCGGGCAGCGCAAAAAATCGCGGTTCCACACCGACAGCAGCGCCAGCGCCAGCGGCAGGTTGCGCTCCGGTGGGGCTTGCCAAAAGTGTTCATCCATGGCGCGCGCCCCCGCCAGCAGCTGCCGAAACGACGCTTCCCCGATGGCCACGGCCAGTGGGAAGCCGATCGCCGACCAGACCGAATAGCGGCCACCGACCCAGTCCCAGAACACGAAGGTGTGTGCCGGGTCGAATCCCTGGGCCCGAGCCAAATCAGGCCGGGCCGTCACGGCCACCCAATGCGCAGCTTGATCGGCAGGATCGAGCCCACCGTCGGCCAGCCAGCGGCGTGCGGTATCGGCCATCAGGCGGGTTTCGGGGGTGGTGAAGCTTTTGCTCTGCACGACGAACAGGGTGTCGTGCGGATTCAAGTCGCGCAGGGTGTTGTACAGGGTCCAGGCGTCGGCATTGGGCACATAGCGCACCGCCACCGTCGGCGAGGCCAGCGCGGCCAGCGCAGCCGTGGCCATGCGCGGCCCCAGGTCCGAGCCGCCGATGCCCAGGTTGACCACCGTGCGGATGGGCAGCCCGCGGTGCCCGTGCCATGCCCCGCTGCGCACCCGCTCGGCCGCGGCAAGAAAGCGCTCCCGCTCGTCGCGCACGGCGGCGCTGACGGCCGCCCCCCAGGGGGCTGCCGGGTCGTCGTCGCCGCGCAGGGCCGGGTGCAGGGCGGCACGCCCTTCGGTGGTGTTGATGGCTTCGCCGCGCCGCAAGGCTTCGGCTTGTCCGGCCACGTCCGCCTCGCGCGCCAGCGCCAGCAGGCCGTGCCAGATGGGCAGATCCACGGCCTGCCGTGTAGCATCTAGCCGCAGGCCGGCACCTTCGAAGCACAGCGCCGCCCCGCGTGCCGCATCCGCCTTGGCCAATAGGTCCCGCAAGGTCGGCTGGCGGGCGGCCGTCAGGGCCTGCAGTCGGCCCCAGGCGGGCAGGCAGGCGGGCCGGTGGGCAGCGATGGGTACACCGAAAGGCGGGGCGGCGGAGCGGGGCAACGGCGTCGTGGTGTGCATGGGCCAGGGAGGAGAAAAAACCTCCCGCGATCATACGACCCAGGTGACTGCGCACCTGGCTACCTCAGGTCTGCGTCCTCCTGTTCAGTGGCACCGTGTTCGATATCGAGTTGGTTCATGTACCAGGCATAAAAACCGATGATCAACACATAGACCACCAGCGCGCCCTGTGCGCCCACCCAGAAGCTGAAAGGCCAGCCGAAGAAGGTGAAGCTCAGCTCGCGGGCGAAGAAGCCGACGACGAATGTCACCACGAACCAGATCGCCAGCAAAACCCCTGTGATACGCAGATTTTTCCGCCAATGACGCTGTTGCGACTCTGTCGGTTGCATCGGCTTGCTCGCCTTGTGGCGCCTTAGTGCACCTGTCCGACCTTGAGCATGTTGGTGCCGCCCGGCTGGCCCAGCGGCTCGCCGGCGGTGATGACGTAGCGGTCGCCGGCCTGCACCGCACCGTGTGCCTTGAGCTGCTGCACCGCCTGCTCCAGCGCCGTGTCACGGTCGGCGCTGCTAACGACGCGGTGCAGTGCGTGCACATTGCGAAACAGGGCCAGCCGGCGCGCCGTGGCCAATCGAGGCGTGATGGCAAAGATCGGGATATCCACCGTGTAGCGGCTCATCCACAGCGGGGTTGAGCCGGACGCGGTCAGCGCAACGATGGCGCGCGCGTGCAGGTGGGCAGCGATGAACAGCGCCCCCAGCGCAATGGACTGGTCGATGCGCTCGAATGTCTTGCCGACGAAGTCGTCATCCAGCGCGTCATGGTAGGCCTGCTCGGCCGCTAGGCAAATGCGGGCCATTTCCTGCACCGTCTGTAGCGGGTACTTGCCAGCGGCGGTCTCGGCGCTGAGCATCACCGCATCCGTGCCGTCCAGCACCGCGTTGGCCACATCGCTGACCTCGGCCCGGGTTGGGATCGGCGCATGGATCATGCTTTCCATCATCTGCGTGGCGGTGATGACCAGCCGGTCGTGCTCGCGCGCCAGCGCGATCATGCGTTTTTGCAGCGCCGGCACGGCGGCGTTGCCGACTTCCACCGCCAGGTCGCCGCGTGCCACCATGATGCCGTCGCTGGCCAGCAGGATGGCCTCCAGCTCGGGGATGGCCTCGGCGCGCTCGATCTTGGCGATCAGACCCGGGCGGTGCCCGTCGCGCGCAGCTTCCTCGCACAGCCGGCGCGCCAGCCGCATGTCGTCGGCGTTTTTGGGAAAGCTCACCGCCACGTAGTCAGCCTCTAGCGCCATGGCGGTGGCAATGTCAGCCATGTCCTTGGGCGTGAGCGCCGGGGCGGTCAGCCCTCCACCGCGCTTGTTGATGCCTTTGTGGTTGGACAGCTCGCCGCCCGTGACCACCCGCGTGTGCACTGCGGCCCCTT
>CALEDU010000004.1 GCA_937949455.1 uncultured Tepidimonas sp.
GGCGGCACACCGTCTCGCCCTCGTTTAGCGTGATGAAAGCCTTGCCGCCCTTCAGGCGGCTCGTCATGTCCTCTACCGTGGCCAGAAAACCATAACCACCCGAGCCGCTGAGCAGCCACAGGGACGATGCGGGCCCCGCCAAGTAATGCACCGGCTGCGTACCCAGCTCCAAATCGATCAAGGTGGTGATGGGCTGGCCATCGCCCCGCGCCCCCGGCAGGCTAGCCACCGGCACGCTGTACACCCGGCCGTTGCTGCCCAGCACGATGAGCGTGTCCACGGTGCGGCATTCAAAGGTGCCGTACAGGCCATCGCCTGCCTTGAAGGCAAAGCCCGCGGCGTCGTGGCCGTGGCCGGTACGCGCGCGCACCCAGCCCTTGGCCGACACCACCACCGTCACCGGCTCGTCCACCACCTTGATTTCGGCCACCGCCTTCTTCTCGGCCTGGATGAGCGTGCGGCGCTCGTCGCCAAAGGTCTTGGCGTCGGCCTCGATCTCTTTGACCATCAGGCGGCGCAGGCTGGCCGGGTTGGCCAGAATGTCTTCCAGCTTGCCCTGCTCCTCGCGAAGCGCTTGGAGCTCCTGCTCGATCTTGATGGCCTCCAGCCGCGCCAACTGGCGCAGGCGGATTTCCAGAATGTCCTCGGCCTGCCGGTCGCTCAAGTTGAAGCGCGCGATCAGCGCGGCCTTGGGTTCGTCGCTGGCGCGGATGATGGCAATCACCTCGTCGATATTGAGCAGCACGATCTGCCGCCCTTCGAGGATGTGGATGCGGTCCAGCACCTTGTCCAGCCGGTGGCGTGAGCGGCGGGTGATGGTCGTCTGGCGGAAGGCAATCCACTCCTCCAGCATCTGGCGCAGGCTCTTGGGCACGGGCTTGCCGTCCAGGCCCACCAGGGTCAGGTTGATCGGGGCCGACGTTTCCAGGCTGGTGTGGGCCAGCAGCGCGGTGATCAGTTCCTGCTGTTCGATGCGGCTGCTCTTGGGCTCGAACACCAGGCGCACGGGCGATTCCTTGCTGGACTCGTCGCGCACCCCGTCGAGCACCGCCAGCAGGCTGGCCTTGAGCTGGGTCTGCTCCGGCGTCAGGGCCTTTTTGCCGGCCTTGACCTTGGGGTTGGTGATGTCTTCGATTTCCTCCAACACCTTTTGCGCGCTGACGCCGGGCGGCAGCTCCGTGACCACCAGCTGCCACTGGCCACGCGCCAGGTCTTCGATCTTCCAACGCGCGCGCACCTTCAGGCTGCCGCGGCCGTTGCGGTAGGCGTCATGGATGTCGGCGCTCGGGCTGATGATCTGGCCGCCACCGGGGTAGTCCGGCCCGGGCAACAGGGCAAACAGGTCGTCGTCAGGCAGTTGCGGGTTTTTGATCAGCGCCACGCAGGCGTGGGCCACCTCGCGCAGATTGTGGCTGGGGATCTCGGTGGCCATGCCGACCGCAATGCCACTGGCACCATTCAACAGCACGAACGGCAAGCGGGCCGGCAACTGGCGCGGCTCCTCGGTGGAGCCATCGTAATTGGGCACCCAATCCACCGTGCCTTGGTCGATCTCGTCCAACAGCAGGGTGCTGATGCGGCTCAAGCGCGCTTCGGTGTAGCGCATGGCGGCGGCGCCATCGCCGTCGCGGCTGCCGAAGTTACCCTGCCCGTCGATGAGCGGATAGCGCTGCGCAAAGTCCTGCGCCATGCGCACCAGCGCGTCGTAAGCGGCCTGGTCGCCGTGGGGGTGAAAGCGCCCGAGCACATCCCCCACCACACGGGCGCTCTTGACTGGCTTGGCCGGCGTGTGGGCGTTCGGGCCGCTGTAGCCCAGGCCCATGCGCTGCATTGCGTACAGAATGCGGCGCTGCACGGGCTTTTGGCCGTCGCACACATCGGGCAGCGCGCGGCCTTTGACGACACTGAGGGCATACTCTAGGTAAGCCCGCTGTGCGTAAGCAGCCAGGCTGTCGGGGTCGGCCACCGGCTCGGCGGGCGACCGGTCGGAAGGGGGCAACACGTCTAGACTCATGTGCGGATTGTCGCTCGCCCCGAAGCCTGTCCCCTGCCCCGCTCTCCGCACCCCGCACCCCGCGTCGCGCGCGGCGACAATAGCGAATAGCGGGCGACCGCGTCATTCCCCTTTCTTCGACAGGAGACCTCCGATATGTTCAGTCACGTGATGGTGGGCACCAATGACATCGATCGCGCCAAACGCTTCTACGACGCCGTCTTGGGCGTGCTGGGCGCGCCGGAAGGCGTCCGCAACACCGCACCCAGTGGTCATGAGCGGGTGTTCTATCGCCACGGGGGAAGCACCTTCGGCGTCACGCAACCGATCAACGGCGAGCCGGCCACCTGCGCCAATGGCGCGACGATCGGCTTCAAATGTGCATCGCCCGAACAGGTGCAACGCTTTCACGACGTGGCCGTGGCCCACGGGGGCACTTCCATCGAGGCTCCGCCCGGCCCGCGCCACGGACCCAGCGGCACGCTCTACCTGGCGTATGTGCGCGATCCGGACGGCAACAAGCTGTGCGCACTGCACCGGCCCGCGTGAGTCACCGTGAACCCATGTCGCCGCCTGTCACCCCCAAACGCCAGGGCCTGGCCCGGCTGTGGTATGCCGCAGGCAACTCCCTCGATGGGCTGAAAGCCGGCTGGCACGAACCCGCTTTCCGGCAAGAAGCCCTGCTGGCTGCCGTCTTGTTGCCCGCTGCATTTTGCTTGGGCCGAGACTGGGTTCAGGTCGCCTTGCTCGCCGGCTCGGTGCTCCTGCTGATGGTGGTGGAGTTGCTCAACACGGCCGTCGAATCCGTCGTCGATCGCGTGGGCCCCGAGTGGCATGCCTTGTCCAAGCGCGCCAAAGACCTCGGCAGTGCCGCCGTGCTGCTGTCCCTGCTGTTCGCCAGCGGGGTCTGGGGCGCAGCGCTGTGGGCCTGGTGGCGCGGCTGACGGTCGATCAGCCTGCGCGGCGACACGCCGCCAGCAGATCGTGCTCGGTATCGACCACGGCGCTGCGCACGCCGAACAGCCCCGCGACGGTGTGGAACACATGGTCGTGCGAGGCCGGCTCCTGCGCGCGCCGCTGCAGACAGGCCCAATCCAACCCCAAGCGCCGCTGCATACCGCCGTTGACCCACAGCAGCATCGGCACCTCCTTCTGCTCGCGCGGGGCCACGGTGTACGGCATCCCGTGCAGGTACAGCCCGCCCTCGCCGAGCGATTCACCGTGGTCGGAGACATACAGCAATGCCGTGGGGCCGCTGCGCTGCGCCAACCCGCCGATCAACTCAGCCAGCACATGGTCGGTATAGAGCAGCGTGTTGTCATAGGCATTGACGATGTGCGTCGGCTCGCACGCCTGCAACTGGGCCGTCGTGCACTCGGGCCGGAAATGTTTGAACGCCGCCGGTGTGCGCTTGAAGTAGGCTGGCCCATGGCTGCCCATCATGTGCAACACCGCCAACGCGCCAACGTGGCGTGCCGGTTCAGGCAAGACCTGCAACGCGCCGGGTAGCTCGCGCAGCAGGATTTCGTCATGGCATTCGTCGCCGCGGCACAGGTCCGGGACCTGCAGATGGTCGGTCTGGCGCGACGGCACGCGCGCGCACACGCCCTTGCAGCCGGACTGGTTGTCCAGCCAGGTCACCGCCAGCCCAGCGCGCTGCAGCAGGTCGAGCAGGTTTTCCTGGGCGCGCGAGGGATTCCATTGGGCACGGCCTTCTGGCGCAAACAGGCACGGCACCGACGTCTGCGTGTTGGTGCCGCACGAGGTGACGGAAGCAAAGGACACGATCGGCTGCCCCTGCTCGATCAACGCGCGCAAGCGCGGCGTGGTGTCGCGCGCGTAGCCGTTCAAGCCCCAGTTGGCCGCGCGTGCCGTCTCGCCCACCACCAACACCACCAGCGGCGCCTCGTCCTCGCGGGCTGCCGCAGGCAGCGGCTGCACATCCAGCCCGATCCGTTCGGGCGGTTGGGCAGCCAGTGCCCGCTGACCCACGCCGTGGCGCAGCGCGGCATAAACACTGTTGTAGGGATTGATCAGAAAGCGCAGCGCGCGGTCGTTGCGCATCAACGCCGCCAGATCCTGAAAGGTCAGCCATAGCAGCACGATGGCCAGCGCCAGCGCTGCCGCACCGACGCCGAGACGAACCCACAGCGCGCGCCGCACAGACCATCGCCGCACCGGCAGACGCCACCACAACCAGCCTGGCAACACCACACCCAGCACCACAGCGAGCAGTAGCCCCGGGGTGAGCAGGTCGCGCGCCTCGCGCAGGTCGGTCTGAAACACATTGGCCGCCATCGACGCATCGACGACGATGCCATAGGCCAGCATGAAGTGGCTCGCCACCCCAGCCAGGGCCAGCAGCACCACCCCCAAGGGCCGGCGCAACGGGCCAACGGCCAAACACGCCAGCACCGCGAGGTTGACCAGCGCCAGCGTCAGCACCCAGACAAGCGCCACCGCCGCGCCACGCCAGCCTAACCCCCCCTGCACCGGCCACACCGCCGACCACAGCGGTATGTTGCCGGCCGTGGCCAACCAGCCAGCCAGCAACGCCAGCGCAGCAAGCGGGCGCCAGCCGTCCCGCACAGTCACGCCAGCGCGGTCTTGCGCATCACGGTCTCTTGAAATGCCCACAGTCGGCCAATTGTGCCAAAAGCGACAGCACTATCCGAACGGGCCACACAGCGTCTACCCAGGTTGGGCGCGACTCGCGTGTCTGAACAATGCTGAACAATGCTGAACAACGGGGGCAACAAGGACTGCACCGTGCAGCCATGCCCTAGGCTGAGCGGCCCATACCCGATGAAATTCCATCGTTTTGTCATACAACAGGAGCGCGTTACGTCTATTCTTCGCGCTATGCTCAAACCCACCGGCGTTGCGTTTGCTTTCTGAGAGACGATAGTCCATTTGACAGGATTGGTTTCGTGCAGGCTTTTTCACCGACGCCTCCTGCCACATCGATACTGCGCAGTGCCTGGTGTTGGGGCCTGCCGGCGCTGCTGCTGCTGGTGATCGCGGGTTTGTTGCTCACCCCGGCGCCGGTGGCGTTGGCCAGCGTGCAGAGGCTGACCCTGCTCGCCCCAGATCTGCTGTGGCAGTGGTTGACCTGGCTGGGTGACACACATTTCGCCCTGGCGCTCTTCCTGGGGGCTGCCCTGGCGAGCGATCACCGCGGCGCGTTGCCCGCCTTGCTGTGGAGCATTGCACCCGCCACGCTAACCTTGCATGGCATCAAGGCACTGGTGGGTGCACCCCGGCCTGCTGCCGTCTTGCCGCCAGACGCCGTACACATCATCGGCGAGGCGCTGCGGCTGCACAGTTTTCCGTCGGGGCACACGGTCACGGCCTTTACACTCGCAGCCTGCTGGATCCTGACGGCTCCACCCTCCCGGCGTTGGCTCTCGGCTGCGGTATCGCTGCCATTGGCGTTCGCGATCGGTTTGTCGCGCGTCGCGGTCGGTGCGCACTGGCCACTGGACGTCGCGGCCGGGGCGTTGCTGGGCTGGCTCTGTGCGGCCTTGTCGGTGGCGGCTGCTCAGCAATGGGGACCGCAACCCGGAACTGCGTGGCGTCGCTGGAATATGGGTGCGGCTGGCGTGCTTGGTCTGGGCTTGTGGTGGCGCCCCCTGCCCGTGGCCGTCGAGCCGCTGGCGCACGCCCTCGGCGGTCTGGTGATCGCACTCGCTCTGGTTTCTTCGTCACTGCCCACCTGGCCACACTGGCTCTCATCGGTGCTGCCGCCGCGGTCACGAAAGCAGGAAAAATGAGGATGCGCATGCGCTGGATGCTGGGGCTGCTGCCCTTGGCGGCGTGGCTCACCGGGCTGGGCACGCCGCCGTTGTTCGATGTCGATGAAGGCGCATTTTCCGAAGCAACGCGGGAGATGCTGCACAACGGCGACTGGCTCTCGACCTGGCTCAACGGTGTGCCGCGCTATGACAAGCCAATCCTGATCTACTGGCTGCAGGCGCTGTCGGTGTCGTTGCTGGGTCTGCACGAGTGGGCCTTGCGCCTGCCGTCCACCCTGGCGGCAATCGGGTGGGGTTGGGCGGTCTGGCGCTTCGTGCGCGAGCGC
>CALEDU010000005.1 GCA_937949455.1 uncultured Tepidimonas sp.
CCCGGAGCGCTGTGACCCTGGATATAGAGCAAATCACCCCCGTGCGTACCCCCCTGGTCGGTGTCGTCGGCGTGCCAGAAGTGGTTGAAACCGCAGGCAAACATGTGTGCCAGCGACTGAAAGGAGCTGATGTGCCCGCCCAGGTCGCCGCCATCGGGCGGGTTGAGCCGGTTGGCCTTGACCACCATGGCCATCGCGTTCCAACGCATGTAGGCACGCAGGCGGCCTTCGATTTCCAGATTGCCAGGGCTGCGCTCCTCCTCATCCGGCTCGATGGTGTTCACATAGCCCGTGGTGGCCGAAAACGGCAGGTCGATGCTGTGCTCGCGCGCCTCCTCCAGCAGTTGCTCCAATAGGAAGTGGGCACGCTCAGGGCCGGCGCGTTCGATGACGGCATCCAGGGCGTCGAGCCACTCGCGCGTTTCCTGCGGGTCGGCGTCGGGGGCCAGCAGCGGGGAAATCGGTTGGGTGGATTGGGACATGCTCTCGTCTCCTCGTAGGCATGGAAAAGGGTAAGGCGAAGGTCTCGTCGTGTCTACGAAGTTTCGCATGAAATCCAACTACTTCCAAACTACGGTTTTATATTTCATATAGAGAAAGCCTGCTGCGTGGCTCCACCTCGGGTTTGCCCTAAACTGATGGCATGTCCCGTTCGACATCCGACGCCCCCGCACCGCGCGGCCCGCGCTGGTGGGCGATGCCGCGACGCCGGTGGCACCAGTGGTGGAGCCGGCTGCCGCCCAGTCAACAGGACCGGTTCGCTGTGCTCGGGCCGCTGCTGTCCGTCCTGCTTTTTCTGACGGCGATTTTCTCGGCCCTGGCCTACTTCACCCATCAAGAGGTCAATCGCGAGCAGGAAGCCGTCATGCGCGACACCGAATACGCGCAACAGCACCTGCGCCTGCGCCTGCTGGAGCGGCAAGAGCAGCTCATGCGTCTGGCGCGTGACATCGCCAACCGCTCGGTCGAAGAAACCGAATTCGTTTTTCAGGCCGAGGCGGTGGTGATACAGAACCCCGAACTGCTCGCGGTGCACTGGATTGGCCCGTCGCGCGAGGTGGTGACGGGCTACGCTTCGCCCAATGCACCGGCGCACGCCCAGCGTCGCGCGGGTGAGCAGCTGCCGCCCCAAAGCGCCGATGGCGCGTTCGAACTGGCCCGCGACCTGCGCCAGCCAATCTACTCGCGCCCGCTGCGCTGGCCCGACAGCGGCAGTACACTCATGCTGCTGGTGCCGTTCGAAGACCAACACCGCTTTGGTGGCGCGGTCATGGCGGAGTATTCCGTCGAGGGGCTGCTGCGCTACGGTGTCCCGCCCGAGGTGCTGGCGCGCTATGCCGTCACCTTGGTCGGTGAAGACGGCACCCTACATGCGGGCACGCCGCTCAAGCCCATCAAAACCCCGCTATCCCGCCTGCCCTGGGCCGCGCGAGCGCAGCGACACGAGTTGCCGATTTCCCCCATCGGCAACAGCCTGCTGGTGCGCGCCGAAGGTCTGCGCGCTGACCGCGACGCGGGCAGCGAGGCGTTTTTCTGGATCGTCGGTGCGATGAGCGTGGCCACGATTTGGATGCTGCTGGGCAACATGCGCCATACGCGTCGGCGCTTGCAGGCCCAGCGCGCGCTGGTAGCGGAGACCAACTTCCGTCGGGCCATGGAAAACTCCATGCTCACCGGGATGCGCGCTCTCGACATGGAAGGCCGCATCACCTATGTCAACCGCGCTTTTTGCAACATGACGGGCTGGAGTGAGGCCGAGCTGATTGGCACCACCGCCCCCTTTCCCTACTGGCCCGAGGCCGAGCACGACACGCTGATGGCCCGCCTGCAGGACGAGATCGCCGGCCGCAACGCCCCGGGCGGGTTCGAAGTACCTGTCAAACGCAAAAACGGCAGCATTTTCTACGCGCGCATGTACGTCTCGCCGCTGGTGGACGCGCAGGGGCAGCAGACGGGCTGGATGACATCGGTCACCGACATCACTGAGCCCAAGCGCATCCGCGAAGAACTGACGGCCTCGTACGACCGCTTCGCGACCGTGCTGGACAGTCTGGACGAGGCCATCTCGGTCGCGCCGTTGCACAGCCATGAACTGTTGTTTGCCAACCACATGTACCAGCGCTGGTTTGGCCAGGGCTCGGCGGGTCACGAGCGCATGTTGGAGCTGTGCGCCTCCGTTCCGATCCTGCCGCCACAGGACCACACCGATCAGGTGGATGGCCTGGTGGGCCTGCCGACCGACGCGCTGGTCGAGGCGGTCGCCGAGCACACGCAGATCCTGGTGCCCGAGCTGGGCAAGTGGTTGGAGGTGCGCACCCGCTACCTGACCTGGGTGGACGGGCGGCTGGTGCAAATGTTGATCGCCAGCGACATCACCGCGCGCCGCCACGCCGAGGAACAAGCCGCCCTGCAAGCCGAGCGCGCCGAAACCGCCAGCCGACTGATCACCATGGGAGAGATGGCCTCCAGCGTCGCGCACGAGCTCAATCAGCCGCTGACTGCCATCAGCAACTATGCCAGCGGCATGATCAGCCGGCTACAAAAGGGGCAAATGGGCTCCGAAGAACTGCTGGGCGCACTGGAAAAAACGGTTCGGCAAGCGCAGCGCGCGGGCCACATCATCCAACGCATCCGCGCCTTCGTCAAAAAGAGCGCGCCCAACCCGATGCGGTCCGACGTCGCCCAGATCGTGGCCAACGCCACCGAGCTGGCCGACATCGAACTGCGCCGCCACATGGTGCGCCTCAACATCTATCTCGCGGCGCGCCTGCCGTGCTTGATGGTCGATCCCATTTTGATCGAGCAGGTGCTGATCAACCTGCTGAAAAACGCGGGTGAGTCCATCCAGCATGCACAGCGCCCCTTCGGGCAACGTCATGTGGAGCTGCAGGTCGTGCCGCGCACCGTCGATGGCCGCGACGTGGTGGAGTTCACCGTGCGCGACAGCGGCAGCGGTATTCCGCAGGACCGCCTCGACCGCATCTTCGACGCCTTCTACAGCACCAAGGCCGAAGGCATGGGCATCGGCCTGAAGCTGTGCCGCTCCATCATCGAGTCCCACCACGGCCGGCTGCATGCGCGCAACCTCTACAATGGCAATGAGATTGCGGGCTGTGAATTCACCTTCTGGATTCCGGTGTCACCCCAGGACGCCGAAGGATCCCATGTCCATTCCCCCTCTGTCAACGAATCGCCGATGCCCGAAGGACAACGATGAGCCTGATCCCCAAACGTGGAACCGTGTACGTGGTTGACGATGATGAAGCCGTGCGCGACTCGCTGCAATGGCTGCTGGAAGGCAAGGACTACCGGGTGCGATGCTTTGATTCAGCCGAAGCATTTCTGGCGCGCTACGACCCGCACGAGGTCGCTTGCCTGATCGCCGACATCCGCATGGGCGGCATGAGCGGCATGGAATTGCAAGAACGGCTGCTGGAGCGCCACTCGCCGCTGCCGATCTGCTTCATCACTGGCCACGGCGACGTGCCCATGGCGGTGGAATCGATGAAGAAAGGCGCGCTGGACTTCATCCAAAAGCCGTTTGACGAAAACCAGCTGGTGGTGCTGGTCGAGAAGATGCTCGCCGTGGCACGCGAGGCGTTTGCCGAGTACCAACAGGCCGCCACGCGCGAAGCCTTGCTGGCCAAGCTCACCGCGCGCGAATCTCAGGTGCTCGAGCGCATCGTCGCCGGGCGGCTCAACAAGCAGATCGCTGATGACCTTGGAATCAGCATCAAGACGGTGGAGGCGCACCGTGCCAACATCATGGAAAAGCTGGGTGCCAACACCGTGGCCGACCTGCTCAAGATCGCGCTGGCACCGACTACCCCCCCCAAAGTCTGACTCCCCCTCCCATGACTGCCCAACTGATCGACGGCGTGGCGCTGGCGCGCATGTGGCGCC
>CALEDU010000006.1 GCA_937949455.1 uncultured Tepidimonas sp.
TAGGCGGCCAGATTCTGGATCGGCCCTGGGTTGGCACTGTGCCATTTGTCCAATTCGGCTTGCAGGCGATCGCGCTCAACCAGCAGTGCGCGGTTCTTCGGTGCCAGGTCGGCCACGATGGCGTCGAAGCCGCTCCAGAAATGCCCGCTCGTGATGCCGGTGCCAGGCAGCACTTGGTCTTCGATGAAGCGGTACAGCACCTCGGCCACCTGCAGGCGACCAACATTGATACGCGGTGTCGTCATGATCCATGAACCTCCAATGGCGGCCCGCGCCTAGGGCATGGGCCGGGATTGTCGAAAGCTGCCACTGTAGGGGAAATGCGGTCCGGGATCGACGGCAAGCCACCCGCTTCAGCCGTGACTTTTTATTCAATAATGGCGGACATGGATCGGCTCAAGGCCTTGGAAACCTTCGTCGCCGTGGCCCAGCGTGGCAGCTTGGCTGCGGCCGCACGTGCCGAGGGGGTGGTACCGGCCATCATCGGCCGGCGGCTGGACGCGCTGGAGGAGTACCTGGGCGTCAAGCTGATGGTGCGCACCACACGCCGCATCACCCTCACCCCGGAGGGCAACGCGTTTCTGGAAGACTGCCAGCGGCTGTTGGCAGAGCTGGCGCAGGCCGAGGCCAACGTGACTGCCGGCGGCAGCGTGGTGCGCGGGCATCTGCGCGTCACAGCCCCGGCGGGCTTTGGGCGCCGTCACATCGCAGCGCTGGTGCCGCGCTTTCGCGCGCTCTACCCCGACGTCACGGTCTCGCTCAATCTCAGTGACCGGCTGGTCGACCTGGTGGCAGAAGGCTACGATTGCGCGGTTCGCGTGGGGGACCTGCCCGACTCCTCGTTGGTGAGCATGCGGCTGGCCGACAATCGACGCTTGGTCGTGGCCACACCGGCCTACCTGCAGCGTCGCGGCATACCGCGCCATCCGCACGACCTGCTGCAGCACGACTGCCTGGTGCTGTCGTCGGAGGCATCGCAAACACGCGGCTGGGCGTTTGCCGTGCCCGGCCCGGGCGGGCGCCGAGATCTGGTGCATGTGCGCCCACGAGGCCCGCTGGATTGCAGCGACGGGCAGGTGTTGTACGAATGGTGCCTGGCCGGTCTCGGCCTGGCCTGGCGCAGCACCTGGGAGGTGCAAGCTGACATCGACGCCGGGCACCTGGTCAGCGTGCTGGACGACTATGCCGCCCCGCCGAATGGCGTCTTTGCCGTACTGCCCAGCATGCGGGGCTGCCCGCGGCGTACCCGGGTGTGGATCGATTTTCTTCGCAAACATCTCGAGACAGGCTCAAACTGATGCTGTCGTTTTTTGCGCCAGTGCTCGGTCAGGCGCAGCCGCTTTGCCATTGACCCGCTCTCGACCTATCGTTACACTTTGCCCCCACGTGGGAAGGATATTTGGAGCCTCATGATGAAAAACACGCCCCCATCGCGCGGCCTTGGCTACTTCGGCGAGCTCATGAGTTTTTTGATGGTGCTCAGTCTGGTGCCCTGCATCATTCTGGGGGGCATCACCTATCAGTTGATGAAATCTCATTTGCAAACAAATTTGCAAGAAGAGCTGCAGCGACTCAGCCAAGAAGTCACTTTTTTATTGGATGAATTCATGTTGTCCCGCGGGCGCGAACTCGAAGTCGCCGCCTCTCACCCAGCATTTCGCGGCGAAGACAAGGACTCCATAGACAGAACGCTCCATGCATACCTGAAACAACTGGAAAAATTCAATTGGATAGGCCTCGTAGACGATTCGGGTCAACTGCTGGGCAGCGCGGGGCAACTGATGCTCGATGACCATCAAAACAGTGACGAGACATTGCGCACCTGGACCGAGCAGGCCCGCAAAGGCGTCAAAATCATCGACACCAACGACCAGCCTGGCGAAGCGCTCAAGCGCCATGTGATCTTCTTGATACCTGCGACACCCACGACGACTGCGCCTGCTGAGCGGAGATTGATCGCGCAGCTTTCCATGGATGAGGTGGTCGCCATCACCAACCGCGTTCAAGTCGGCGAGACGGGACGAGCCACTCTGTTCAATGGCAAAGGTATTTTGATTGGCCATCCAAACAAAAAACGGTATGGCTATGACATGTCGAAATATCCCATCATGCACGATCCCGTGCAAAACGATCGGGGTCATCCGGGAGGTGTTTTCGTCAGCGGCGACGGGCGAGAAAAATATGGCGTCACTTCGCTGCTACCCAAACTGCGAGAGAAATATCAAATCAAATGGGGTCTGATCGTCGATCAGACCACCCAGGAACTTTACACCCCAACCAAGAAACTTTTCTTTATCATTCTTCTCCAGCTGGCGGTCTTGATTCCTATCACCCTCATCGGCACCGTCGTTTTCGCGAAGCGGATTTTGCGCCGCCTGGGCGGGGACCCCACCATTGCCATCGACACGGCAACGACCATGGCATCGGGAGATTTCTCGCAGCGCTTGCCCGTGCGTCCCGGCGACAGCTCCAGTCTGCTGTTCCAGCTGCAACACATGCAGCGACAATTGGTGCGCGCCATCGGACACACCTTGCAAATCAGTCAAGGCGTGGCCGCCGCCAGCGCCCAAATCGCCCAGGGGAACAAAGACTTGAGCGAGCGAACCCAAACACAAGCCGCCGCCAGCCAACAAGTCAGGCAGGCCGTAGAGCATTTGACCGACACCATCAAGCGCAATGCGGAGCAAACCCAAGAAGCCAGTTCCGCCGCCCTGCAGGCCAGTCATACTGCCAATCAGGGGGCGCAATCGGTGCGTCAAGTGGTCGACACCATGGAAGACATCAAAGCCTCCAGCCACAAAATCAGTGAGATCATTCAGGTCATCGACGGGATTGCTTTTCAAACCAACATTCTGGCA
This sequence comes from uncultured Tepidimonas sp., assembly GCA_937949455.1. Classification (GTDB taxonomy): domain Bacteria; phylum Pseudomonadota; class Gammaproteobacteria; order Burkholderiales; family Burkholderiaceae_C; genus Tepidimonas. Next base: position 2,859 of record CALEDU010000006.1, read on the forward strand.
CTCAACGCCGCTGTCGAAGCAGCCCGCGCCGGGGAGGCGGGGCGCGGCTTTGCTGTCGTCGCCAGTGAAGTACGCTCATTGGCACAACGCAGCGCAAATGCAGCCAAGGAAATCAAGCAACTGATTTCAAGCAGTGTCGAGACGACGGCGCGCGGTGCCCAACAAGTCGTAGAATCCGGCAGCACCATCGAACAAGTCGTTCATACGATCGAGAACGTGGTGGCGATGATCGAGAAAATTACCGCGATCAGCCAGGAGCAACTAGAGAAAGTAGCCCTCGTCGCCTCCGAGATCGACCGCATCGATGCCAGTGTCCAGCAAAACAGCGCCATGGTCGAGGAAATCTCGGCAGCCTCCGAGCAATTGCGCCACCAGGCCAGCGACTTGATGAAAGCGGTCGGCTACTTCCGTATTCCGTCGGAATCCCTCGTCTTGGAAAATCAACGATGAAACACCCGCAAAACCCACTTCGATAGCTG
>CALEDU010000007.1 GCA_937949455.1 uncultured Tepidimonas sp.
CGCCGGCTCGACGAGGGGCTGGTTGCCGCGATCGAGGCGGCGATCGCCGAGCAGCACCAAGGCAGTGCCGCCCAGACGCAACGGCTGCACGAGGCCGAGCGCTGGCGCGACCGGCTGATTGCCGACGACACGGCCCTGGACGCCTGGCGCGACGTGGAGCCACAGGCCGACTGGCAGCGGCTGCGCGCGCTGATCCGGCAGGCGCGCAAGGACGCCGAAGTCCGCCCAGAATTGGCCCCCGGCCAGGCGCAGCGCCAGGGTCGCGCCTATCGCGAACTCTTCCAGCATGTGCGCGCCGCGCTCGACGCGCGCGCCGATTCCTCCCTCGCATGACACACCGACCATGAGCGCCTTCGACCCCGTCACCATCGGCATCGTCTCCATCAGCGACCGCGCCAGCCAAGGCGTTTACGAGGACAAGGGCCTGCCTGCGCTGCGCGACTGGTTGGGCCGCGCGCTGAAAAACCCCATCACCTTCGTCGAGCGGCTCATCCCTGACGAACGCGAGCGCATCAGCACCACGCTGATCGAACTGGCCGACCAGGCCGGCTGCAGCCTGATCTTGACCACGGGGGGCACCGGCCCGGCCCCGCGCGATGTGACGCCCGAGGCGACGCTGGCTGTGGCCGACAAGGAAATGCCGGGCTTTGGCGAGCAGATGCGCCAGATCAGCCTGCGCTTTGTGCCCACGGCCATTTTGTCGCGCCAAGTCGCCGTGATTCGCGGACGCAGCCTGATCATTAACCTGCCAGGCCAACCGAAATCGATCGCCGAGACGCTGGAGGGGCTGCGCGACGGTGACGGCAAACCGGTGGTACACGGCATCTTTGCTGCCGTACCCTATTGCATCGACCTGATCGGCGGACCGTACCTGGAAACGAACGACACTGTCTGTGCAGCCTTTCGGCCCAAATCGGCCGTGCGCCCACCCAAAGCCTGAACCGCTGCCCGGCCAGCGCGCTCACTTGCCGATCAGTTGATTGAGTCGCTCGGCCTCGAAGTGCTCGGTCCGGGCGGCATCCGTGGGCAAGCACCCGGCGCGCTGGGCACAGGCCAGCTTTTCGATGGCCTGCCACAGCAGCGCGATTTGGTGCTCGTGGCTGGCCGCGTTATCGATCAAGCCGCGCAGCGCCTGGCTGAGCGGATCGTCGTTTTGCGTCACGCCGTACGCCGAAAAGCCCATCTTGGCCGCAGCGGCCTCGCGCTTCTCATCGGCATCGGCGACGATGATGCGTGCCGGGTTGCCCACCGCGGTGGCGCCAGCCGGCACCGGCTTGGTCACCACCGCGTTGCTGCCAATCTTGGCCCCATCGCCCACGACGAACCCGCCCAGCACCTTGGCACCAGCGCCCACGATCACATTGCAGCCCAGGGTGGGGTGGCGCTTGGTGCCCTTGTAGAGCGACGTGCCTCCCAGTGTGACCCCGTGGTAGATGGTGCAGCCGTCGCCGACTTCGGCGGTCTCGCCGATCACCACCCCCATGCCGTGGTCGATGAAGACGCGCTCGCCGATGCGCGCACCGGGGTGGATCTCGATACCCGTGAGCCAGCGGTTCCAGTGTGAGATCCAGCGCCCCAGCCACTTCCAGCCACGGGTCCAGCACGCGTGCGCCAGCCGGTGCAGCACGATGGCGTGAAACCCCGGATAGCATGTCACCACCTCCCAGCGCGAACGTGCCGCGGGGTCGCGCTCCAAGATGGCGTCGATATCGGCTTTGAGGCGTCGAAACATGGCGGGCAGGCGGCGGTGATGGCTGGAGTCTAGCGCCTGCCGCCGCGGGCGGCGGCGATCATGGCGCGCGCCACCCCGCGCAGGATATGGATTTCGGAGACCGTGGGGGCAGCGCGCTGAAACAGCAGCCGCAGCCGCGGCATCAGCTTTTTGGGCGCGGCCGGGTCCAAATAACCCACAGCGATCAGCGCCGCCTCCCAATGCGCCAGCATGGCCGAGACGGTCGGCGCGTCGGCCGGTGGCTCGGCTGCGGGTCCGCGGGCCCGCGCCGGGGCCGACTCGGCGTCAAAGTCGCCCAGCGCCTGCCGCCACTCGTACGCAATCAACTGCACCGCCGCCGCCAGGTTGAGCGAGCCGTAGTCCGGCGCCGTGGGGATGCGCAGGCACACATGGCAGCGGTAGACATCCTGGTTGGCCATGCCGTAGCGTTCGGGGCCGAACAAAAACGCCACCCCGCCCACCTCGCCGGCACGAGCGCGCGGCACCAGCGCGGCCAGATGCGTGCGCGGCGTGGCCGTCGGGGGTCCAAAGTCGCGCGGGGTCATCGCGGTGGCGCACACATGGTCCATGCCCCCCAGGGCCTCGTCCAGCGTGTCCACCACGCGGGCGCGGGTGAGCACATCCGTCGCGCCGCTGGCCCGCTCGATGGCCTCGGGGCGCTGCAGCACGTCCGGCCAGCGCGGCCGCACCAGCACCAGGTCTACAAAGCCCATGACCTTGATCGCGCGCGCCGCTGCACCAACGTTGCCGGCATGGCTGGGCTCGATGAGGACGAAGCGGGCGGGAATGTCCGGGCGCATGGTTTGGCGGAACAATGGGGCATCGGTAGAATCCCGGCTATTGTCGCTGCCATCGCGCAGCCCTCGTGCTCTTGCCCACAATCCATGTCTGCTCACCTCCACCCTATGCTCAACGTGGCCATCAAGGCCGCGCGCGCCGCCGGCGCCCTCATCAACCGGGCCTCGCTGGATCTCGACAGCCTGCGCGTCGGTGCCAAGCAGACCAACGATTTCGTCACCGAGGTCGACCACGCCGCCGAAGCCGCCATCATCGAGACACTGCTCGGTGCCTACCCCGACCACGGCATTTGGGCCGA
>CALEDU010000008.1 GCA_937949455.1 uncultured Tepidimonas sp.
TTCCAGATCTTCGACGCCACCTGTCCGCTGGTCACCAAAGTGCATGTGGAGGTGGCCAAGCTGCGCCGCGAGGGTTATGAGTTCATCCTGATCGGCCACGCGGGCCATCCGGAAGTCGAAGGCACCATGGGCCAGCTCGACGGCGGCATCCACCTCGTCGAAACGGTGGCCGATGTGGCCCGAGTGCAACCCGCGCAGACCGAGCGCATCGCCGTCGTCACCCAAACGACGCTCAGTGTGGACGATACGGCCGAGATTCTGGCAGCGGTGCGCGCGCGCTTCCCCGCGCTGCGCGAGCCCAAACAGCAAGACATTTGCTACGCCACGCAAAACCGCCAGGATGCCGTCAAGGCACTGGCGCGGCAGGTGGACGCCGTCATCGTGGTGGGCAGCCCCACCAGCTCCAACACCAACCGCCTGCGCGAGTTGGCCGAGCGCTTGGGTGTGCCGACTTACATGGTCGATGACGCATCGGAACTGCGCGACGAGTGGTTTGCCCAGGCCCCCCGTGTGGGGGTGACGGCTGGCGCGTCTGCCCCGGAAGCGCTGGTACAAGGCGTGGTGCAGCGCCTCAAATCGCTGGGTGCTGCAGCCGTGCGCCGCATGGACGGGCCGACCGAGACCATGCGTTTTCCGCTGCCCAAGGGGCTGCGGGCGGATTGACCGCGTGTTGGGGTTTTTGGCCCGGGCCTTTCGTCATATCATTGTGGACGGGTGTGGGAGGGCGGTCGCATGTCTTTTCGGGGATCAGCTTGATTCGATTTTTCTGTCTTCTCGTGAGTGGTTTTCTGGCGTCCGGCTCATGGGCCTGGGAAGCCGGCGGGCCTTATCCGTTCGGCGTGGTCAACCACCGCTCGCTCACCTTCACCGCCGAATACTGGAACCCGATCCTCGCCTGGGTCTCGGAGCATGCCGGCGTCAAGCTCGAGCTCAAGGTGGCGCGCACCGCCAACGAGACCACCGACATGGCCGCGCGCGGCGAACTCGCTTTCGTCTATTCGAACCATTTCTTCACGCCGGAGCGCAGCAAACTCGGATTCACGGTGCTGGCCCGACAGGAGGGGGAAGGCATCCGCGGCCAGGTCGTGGTGCGCGACGACAGTCCGGTGAAATCGCTCGGCGAGCTCGCCGGCAAGAAGGTGGCCTTCAGCAACCCGTATGGCTTCACCGGCTACTTCGTGCCCTATGATGCGCTGCTCAGAGCCGGGGTGAAGGTCGAGCCGGTGTTTGCTGGCACCCAGGAGGCGGCGATGGGCCAGCTCAAGTTCGGCCAGGTCGCGGCGGCGGGCGTGAATGGCCAGGTGATGGCCGACTATGCCAAACGCGAGAACTTCGCCTACCGCGTGCTATGGCAGTCGGAGTCCTATTTCGATCTCGCGGTGATGGCGCACCCGAAAGTGCCGGTCGCGCACCGCGAGGCGGTGCGGCGCGCGTTTCTTGCCCTGCGCGAGCAGGAAAGCGGGCGGGCCGTGCTCGCGAAAACGGCGCAAAAGCTTGGATTGCCAGCGCCGCGGGGCTTCGTGGCCGCTTCGGACGCCGATTACGAGAATTACCGGCGCTTTTTCCGCGAAACGCGGGTACCCTTCGAAAGACAATGACGCTGCTCGCCCGCCTGAGCTTGCGCGCGCGTCTGCTGTGGGCGCTCGCTGGCGTGTGCCTGCTGCTGCTGTTTGCAGGGAGCATGGCGGCCATCGCGTCGGGGCGCGCCGTCGGCCATCAGGCGCTGGCGCAGATGGCCGAGCGGGAGATGCAGCTGCTTCAGGCGATGCTGGCCGAACCTCTGGTGCTGCAGGATTACAGCACCGTCGAACAGCTGCTCGAGAAGGAAGTCGTCGCCGGGGATGCCCGTGAGCTTCGCTTTCGCGCGGGGGAAATCGCGATCACCGCCACCAAGCCCTCCTCACCCTCCCGGCGCCCGGAGTGGTTTGCGCGTCTGCTGGGCCTGAAAGCCGGGCAGGCAGCGGACAAGATCGTCATCGGCGGGCGCGATTATGGCGACCTGGCGGTCGAGATCGCGCCGACGGTCGTCGAGGAACGGCTCTGGCTCCTGCTCAGCCGCCTTGCCCTGGTCGGCTTGGGCGCGGCAGCGCTGCTGGGCATCGCGATGCACGGGATCATGCGGGCCAACTTGCGCGGGCTCGAAGCGATCCGTTCCTCTGCGCGCCGTTGTGCCGAAGGATTCACCGCCAGCCAGGTCGAGCTTTCCCCGCATGCGCCGCCAGAGCTCGTCGAGACGGCCAGGGTGCTGAATGCGGCGCGTGCCCAGTTGCGCGAGAAGATGGATGAACTGGCCGCCGAGAAAGAGCGCTGGCGCATTACCCTGTCTTCGGTCGGCGATGGCGTGATCGTCACCAATGCCGATGGCGACGTGGCCTTCATGAATCCCGTTGCCGAAAAATTGACTGGCTGGCCGCTTTCCGAGGCAAGAGGCAAGCCGGTCGAGACGGTGATGCCGCTCATCCACGAGGAGACCCGGCAGACGCAGCCCAACCCGGCCCGCCTGGCGTTGCGCACCGGCCAGCCCCAGGCGGTGGCGAATCACACCTTGCTGTTGGCGCGGGATGGGCGCGAGATCCCGGTGCATGATTCCGCGGCCATCGTGCCGTCGGTCGCCGATGACACCCCTGGGAAGTCTGGCGGGGCAGTGCTGGTGTTGGGTGACGATTCCGAGCGGCGTGCGCTGCTCAAGGAATTGCGCCTGATGGCTTTTCACGATCCGCTCACCGGTCTGCCCAACCGCCGTGCGCTGGTCGGGCGCATCGAACGGGCGCTGCGGCAGGTGCGCGAGCAGGACCGGCGTCATCTGTTCTGCTATATCGATCTCGATCAGTTCAAGCTGGTCAATGACACCTGCGGCCATGCCGCCGGCGATGCGCTGCTGGTCGAAATCGTCGGCCTGATGCGCGAGGCGATACCTCCTGGCTCCACGACTGGCGAGGACGAGCACATGCTGGCGCGCATTGGCGGCGATGAATTCGGTCTGCTGCTGTTCGACTGCCCGCTCGAAGAGGGCATCGCGCTGGCTAGGCACCTCATCGCGCAAATCTCGGGACATGTCTTCCGTTACGCGGCACGCCAGTTCCACATCGGCGCGAGTGTCGGCATCGCGTCGATCGAGCCCGGCATGACGACGGACGAAGTGCTCGGCCGCGCCGATACCGCCTGCTACCATGCCAAGGATCAGGGCCGCGGGCGGGTGGAAGTACACAGCCTGGGCCATGCCGGTATCCGCGCGCTTAGCGAAGAGATGCAATGGGTGATGCGTTTCGACGAAACGGTTGCCGCCCATCGCTTGCGTCTGTATCGCCAGCGTATCGCGCCACTTGCGTCGCGGACTGGAGGCGGACATTACGAAATTTTGCTGCGTGTGCTCGATGACCAGGGGGTTGCGGGTTCGCCTGGGCCCGGGCTGGCGGCGCTCGAACGCTTTGGCTTTGCGCATCTGCTCGACCGCTGGGTATTCGATACCTTGCTGGACTACCTCCTTGGGCACCCGGAGGATCGGGCCAGCTACGCCATCAACCTCTCCGGCGCTACCCTGTCACATGCAGAATTTTCCGCGCACATCCAGCAACGCTTGCAGACGACCGGGGTCGAACCGGGGCGCATCCTGTTCGAGATCACCGAAACGGCGGCGATCCGGCACCTGGCCGAGGCCCAGCACTTCATCGCGGCGCTCAGGGGCCTGGGCTGCCGCTTCTGTCTCGACGACTTCGGCTCTGGCCTGTCCTCCTTTGCCTACCTAAAGCAGCTGCCGGTATCGATCCTGAAGATCGATGGTGCCTTCGTGCGCGCCTTGCACGAAGAGGCGACCGATTTCGTGATCGTCAATGCGATCGCGCAGATTGGCCGCGATCTGTCACTCGACGTCGTGGCCGAGTGGGTCGAGAACCAGGAGATCTACGACAAGCTCGCCGAAATTGGCATCGACTACGGGCAAGGCTATTTCATTCATCGGCCAGAGCCGCTGACAGCGTAACCCCCAGGCTTGCTGCCGCCCAGCCGCGCCGTTGGGCACCAGACTGCCACGCGCGGGATTCGGCGCAGGCTGCAAACCGCCGCGACGATTCCTCCAGCGCGCGCACGGATCTTTCTGCCCAACGGTGCGACAACCGGCTTGGTAATGGCGTGTGATCGCCTTACAATGCGTATGCAGCCGATGGGTGACGCATCGGTTGCGGTGTCACTGGGTCCAGCAGGTGGCGGCACATGGTTGAGTTTGCTGGCTTTGTATAGAGAGATTGCATGTCTGGATTTGAGTCGGCCTGGAGTGGGTTCATCGACTTCTTGGCCCAGGGGCTGACCGCAGCTTCGTGGTGGCAGATCGTTCTGTTCACCTTGGTGCTCACGCACATCACCATCATCAGCGTCACGCTGTTTTTGCACCGCCACCAGGCGCACCGTGCGCTGGATCTCCACCCGGCGGTGTCGCATTTTTTCCGCTTCTGGCTCTGGATGACCACGGGCATGGTGACCAAGGAGTGGGCGGCCATCCATCGCAAGCACCATGCCAAATGTGAGCAGGAGGGCGATCCGCACAGTCCCCAGGTACACGGCATCCGCAAGGTGTTCTGGGAGGGGGCGGAGCTCTACCGGGCCGAAGCCAAGAACCAGGAAACCCTGCGCCGCTA
>CALEDU010000009.1 GCA_937949455.1 uncultured Tepidimonas sp.
CTGGATCGACGTGGGCAAACGCGGCTTTGGCCGCGCCACGGAACAGGCGGTGATTCACGCCTTGCTGCTGCACCATGCCGCCACCGGCGCGCGGGTGGTCCGCCTCAAAGGCGGGGACCCCAGCGTTTTTGGCCGGCTGGAAGAGGAGTTGGCCGCCGTGCGCGCCGCCGGCCACGAAGCCGTGGTGGTACCCGGCGTGACTGCCGCCCTGGCGGCTGCGGCCGATGCGCAGCAGCCGCTGACCCGGCGCGGGCACGGCCGCAGTGTGGCTTTGACCACGGCCATGACGCACGAACACGATCTGCAGGCCAGCCGCCACGCAGACACACAAGTGTTCTATATGGCTGGGAAGCAGTTGCCTGGCCTGGCGCGGCAGTTGGCGACTGCCGGCTGGCCTGGGACCACGCCGGTGAGTGTGGTGTCGCGCGCCGGCTGGCCGGATGCCATCCACTCCCAGCACACGCTCGACACCCTGGCGCGAGCCAGTGTGTTGCATAGCGGGCGTCCGACGGTGGTGTGGATTGGTGCCGGGGCCCAGGCGCTGACCGCCCCTGCCATCCCCACCGCAGAGCACCCTCGGGCAGAAGCCATCAAGTCAGCACGAGCTTGAATCCGACCCAGGTCAGCAACAGCGACAACAGCGAGCGCACCAGCGTCACCGGCGCCCACTGCAGCAGCCGGCTGCCGACCCAAATGCCTGGGAGCGACCCGACCAGCAACCAGCCGAGCAGCCCCCAATCCACCGATCCCAGCGTCGCATGGCCCAGTCCTGCGACCAGCGTCAGCGGTACCGCGTAGGTGACGTCGGCGGCCACCAGGCGCGCCAGCGGCAGGTGCGGATACAACACCATCAGCACGGCCACGCCCACCGCGCCCGCCCCCACCGAGGTCAGCGTCACCAGCGCCCCGATCAAGGCGCCCACCGCCAAGGGCCCCCAGCGCCAGCGGGGGCGCTGCTGCTCGGCATCCGGCACCTCGGCGTGCGCGACGGCGCGCTGCGGTCCCGCGGCGCTGCGCCACCACCAACCGGCGCGGATCACCTTGTAGGCGGTGGCTGCGGCGGTCAGCCACAGCATGATGCCCAGCGTCAGCCTCATCGCCGCGTGCACCGCCGGATCGGTCGCGCCGACATGGGCCAGCAACAGCAGCATGAGACCAGCACCTGCTACGCCACCACCGGTCAACTGCGCCACCACCCGCCACGGCACCATGCGATGGCGCGCAAACGACACCGCCCCGGCACTTTTGGTGCAGGCGGCAAACAGCAAATCCGTGCCCACTGCCAGATGCGGCTGCACCCCAAAGCCGTAGATCAGCAGCGGCGTCATCAGGGAGCCGCCACCCACGCCAGTCAGCCCCACAATGAAGCCAACCACAGCCCCACCCAAGATATAAACGTATTCGATGGTCACGGGGCCGCACTGTAGGCAGCGCCAAACGGATCTCAAACGACTTTTTCGTCGTTTTTTTATAACTGAAAAGCATAAATTCAATACATCGCCTGGGGCGTCGTCACACATCCGACTCGGCCCGTCGCTCCAGACGCATGCAAAAGCCGCGCTCGCGGGAGGGCACTCCTGCGCATCGCGTCACGCCGCCCGCGACGAGAGGGACGACACCGTTCAGATCCAGCCCCGCAGCCACCCAAGCCCATCTTCTGTCGTCGTACGCGGCCGGTATTCACAGCCCACCCAGCCGCTGTAGCCCAGCCGGTCCAGCTCGCCGAGCACGGCGGCCCAGGCAATCTCCCCGCTGCCCGGCTCGTGGCGACCCGGGTTGTCAGCGATCTGCACATGACCAATGCGTCCCATGTGGCGTCGCAGCGTACCGATCAGCTCGCCCTCCATGCGTTGCGCATGGTAGAAGTCGTACTGCAGCGCGACATTGGGCTCGCCCACGGCATCGAGCACATCTAGCGCCTGCGCCGTGCGGTGGATGAAAAAGCCCGGTACATCGTGCGTGTTGATCGGCTCCAGCAACAGCTGGATGCCATGCGGCTGCAGCGCGCGCGCGGCCCAGCGCAGGTTGTCGATCAGCACTTGGCGCGCCTGCGCCGCCGGGATGCCCGGCGGCGCCACACCCGCGATGGTATTGAGGCGCGGCACCGCCAGCGCCCGCGCGTAATCCAGTGCACGGGCGACGCCGTCGCGGAACTCGGCCATCCGGTCGGGATGACACGCGATGCCGCGCTCGCCGCCGGCCCAGTCACCTGCCGGCAGGTTGTGCAGCACCAACGGCACACCGGCCTCGCGCAGGGCAGCGCGCCAGTCGTCCGCAGACGCCTCGTAGGGGAATTGCACCTCCACCGCGGCAAAGCCGGCGCGCGCCGCCGCGGCCGGGCGCTCGAGCAGCGGCCGCTCGGCAAACAACAGCGACAGGTTGGCAGCAAAGCGAGGCATGGCGGCGCGGCGACGGATGTGGCGTGAAAGTTGGATGGCGACCCTTGGGTCGGCCGGTGCGAGGATAGCAGCGCAGCGGCTGGCTGTGGCGTCTAGCCGCCACAGGCCAACGCCGCAGGCTAGACGCCAGCCAACACTTGTCGCACAGCCCGCTGCCAGCGGGCCAACTGTGCCTCGGCCCAGGCGCGCGGGCGCTGCGGCTCGAAGCGGCGTTGCAGCCGCCACAGCGCAGCCAGCTCGTCCAGCCCAGCGTACACACCCACCTGCAAGCCCGCCAACCACGCCGCACCCAGGGCCGTGGTTTCGGTCACGGCGGGGCGCAGCACCGGGATGCCGAGCAGATCCGCCTGGAACTGCATCAACAGGTCGTTGACCGCCGCGCCGCCATCGACGCGCAGCTCGCGCACCCCCCCAGCGCCGTTGGCCTGCGCATCGGCATTCATGGCCTGCAGCAGCTCCGCGCTCTGAAACGCAATCGACTCCAGTGCGGCGCGCGCGATATGCGCCACGGTGGTGCCGCGGGTCAGCCCCACCAGCGCGCCGGTGGCGTGCGGCTGCCAGTGCGGAGCACCCAGCCCGGTGAAGGCAGGCACCAGTACCACACCGCCCGCGTCTGGCACGCTCTCGGCCAACGCCTGCACCTCGGCGCTGGCACGGATGGCACGCAGCCCATCGCGCAGCCACTGCACCACCGCACCGCCGACGAAGACGCTGCCCTCCAGCGCGAACGACGCCCGCTGCCCAGGCGGCTGCGCCGAGGCGGTGGCCAACAAACCATGCTGGGAGACCGCGACCCGCTGGCCCGTGTGCAGCAGCAGGAAACAGCCGGTACCGTAGGTATTCTTGGCCAGCCCGGCATCGAAGCATGCCTGCCCAAACAGCGCCGCCTGCTGGTCCCCCGCCATGCCCGAAATCGGCAGCGGCGGCAGCTCCAAATCAGGCGCTTGCAGCACCGCCGGATCGAGCTCGCCAAAAGGATGGCTGGAGGGGTAGACCTCTGGTAGCCACGCCGCCGGCAGCTCAAACGCGCGCAGCAGTTCGTCGCACCAGCCGCCAGCGCGCAAATCCCACAACAGCGTGCGCGCGGCATTGCTGACGTCGGTGGCGTGCACCCGGCCGCCCGTCAGTCGATACAGCAGCCAGGCGTCGATGGTCCCGAAGGCCAGCTCCCCAGCCTCGGCTCGTGCGCGCAGACCGGCCACATGGTCCAGCAGCCAACGCAGCTTTCCTGCCGAAAAATAGGCATCCAGCCGCAAGCCGGTGAGGGCTTGCGCGCGCGGCTGCAACCCTTGGGCGCGCCATTGCGCGCACGCCTGCTCGGCACGGCGGTCCTGCCAGACGAGGGCACGGTGCACCGGACGGCCTGTGGCACGCTCCCACACCACCGTGGTCTCGCGTTGGTTGGTCACCCCCAGTGCCCGCACGCGCCGCGCCGCTGGGCCCAACTGGCGCAACACCTCCACCAGCGTGGCACGCTGGGTCTGCCAGATTTCCTCGGCATCGTGCTCGACCCAGCCCGGCTGCGGAAAATGCTGGGTGAACTCGCGCTG
>CALEDU010000010.1 GCA_937949455.1 uncultured Tepidimonas sp.
CCCTGGTCCCAGCCATGCTCCAGCAACAGCCAGCCGCCGGGCACCAGTCGCTCGGGCGCATGGGCGATGATGGCGCGCAGGTCATCCAGCCCGTCCACCCCGCCAACCAGGGCGCCGACGGGTTCATGCCGCAAAGCGGCCCGATGCGGGTCGTTGGCGCGCAGGTAGGGCGGATTGGCGACGATCAAGTCGAAGCGTGCCGGCCAGGGCGGGCCGCCGGCTGTGCCGCTGCCGTTGGCCTGTCCCGGCCAGGGCCGCCAGTCTGACCACCAGTGTCCCTGTAGCCAAAGCACGGGCAACCCCAGCCGTTGCCCATTGGCTGCGGCCACGGTCAGGGCGTCTGCACTGTGGTCCAGGCCCCAAACGGCCGCATCCGGCCGGGCGTGCTGAAGGGCCAGCGCAATCGCACCGCTGCCCGTGCCCAAATCGATGATCCGAACCCCGGGATGCGCGGGCAACACCTCCAGCGCCCAGTCCACCAGGGTCTCGGTGTCGGGGCGGGGGTCGAGCACGCGCGCATCCACCTGCAAGATCAGGCCATAGAAGCCGCGTTCTCCAGTCAGGTAGGCCAGCGGCTCTCCGCCGATTCTGCGCTGGCACAGGGTGGCGTAGCACGCGGCAACCTCGGGTGTCAACGGGTCGTCGTCATGAGCCAGCAGCCAGGCCCGGTCTTGCAGTGGCCGCCCCAGCGCATACAGCAGCAGCCACTGGGCGTCCAGCCGATCCATGCCCTGGGACTGGGCCGCGCGCAGCGCCTCGCGCAGGCTAGGTGGCGTATCCATGTGGTCGGGTTGGGTGCGGGCAGGTCAGGTGGCACCGGCGCAGCGGGCTTCCAGCTCGGCCATCAGCTCTGCGCCGTGCGCGAGCTGTAGCCCTTGGATCAGAGCGTCCAGATCCCCCTCGAGCACGGTGGGCAGCTGGTGCAGCGTGAGGTGGATGCGGTGATCCGTGACCCGACCTTGGGGAAAGTTGTAGGTGCGTATGCGGTCGCTGCGGTCGCCGCTGCCGATCAGGCCCCTGCGCGTGGCGGCCTCGCGGCTCTCGCGCTCCGCGCGTTCGCGCTCCTGCAGCCGCGCCAGCAGCACCTGTAGCGCGCGGGCTTTGTTGCGGTGTTGGCTGCGGTCGTCCTGGCATTCGGCTACCAGCCCTGTGGGCAAATGGGTGATGCGCACAGCCGAGTCGGTTTTGTTGACATGCTGGCCGCCGGCACCGCTGGCGCGGAAGGTGTCGATGCGCAATTCGGCGGGGTTGATTTGGATCGCCTGCGCTTCGTCGGGCTCAGGCAGCACGACCACGGTGCAGGCGCTGGTGTGGATGCGCCCCTGCGACTCGGTGACGGGTATCCGCTGTACGCGGTGTCCGCCGGATTCGAAGCGCAGCCGCCCATATGCACCTCGGCCGACGATGCGCAGCACGACCTCTTTGCAGCCACCGAGTTCGCTTGGCGATTCGCTGATGACCTCGACGCGCCAGCCCTGGCGCTCGGCATAACGGGTGTACATGCGGGCGAGATCGGCCGCGAAAAGGGCCGCCTCTTCGCCACCGGTGCCGGCGCGAATTTCGAGGAAGGCGTGGCGGTCGTCGTTGGGGTCGCGCGGCAGCAGCAGGGCTTGCAGTTGCGCGGCCAAGGCATCGAGATCGGCCTGCGCTGCGGCTTCTTCCTCTGCGGCCAGCGCGGCCAAAGCCGTGTCACCGCCGAGCTGAGCCTCGGCTGCGAGCTGCCGGGCGCTGTCGCGATCGGCCTCGCGCTGTAGGTAGCGCCGATAGGGCTGGACGATGGCGTCGGTTTCGGCGTGTTCGCGCGTCAGGGCGCGAAAGCGTTCCAGGTCGTTGGTGGCGTCCGGTGCCGCCAGTTGGGCATCCAGCTCGTGCAGGCGCAGGCGCAGCCGCTCGAGCGTCTGGCGAACAAAGGGCTTCATGGGCGTGGTGTGGGTCCGTCTGCGGCGTCAGTGCGGCCCGCCGGTGCGTGGAGCCGTCCGCGCAGGAAAAGCCGCGACACCACCTCGGCCGTGTGACGCCGACTGGCTTCGTCGCCGCTGCGCAACTCGGCCAATGCACCGTGCAGCATTTTTTGCGTCAGTCCGCGCGCGAGCGCCTCCAGCACGGCGTCCACATCCTCGCCACGGGCCAGCAGACGCCGCGCGCGGGCGATCTCGGCCGTGCGCCAGGCGTCGGTCTGCGCCTGCAGATCGCGGATCAGCGTGACCACGCCCGCGTTCGGATCGCGCTGACGCAGCCAGTGCATGAAACTCTGCACGCCAGCGTCGATGATGGCCTCGGCCTGGGCGACGGCGGCCTGCCGACTATCTTTGCCGGTCTGCACGACCGCGGCCAAGTCGTCCACCGTGTAGAGGTACACATCGTCCAGGTCCTTGACCTCGGCCTCGATATCACGCGGCACAGCCAGATCGACCATGAAAATGGGGCGGTGTCGGCGGCGCTTGAGCGCGCTTTCCACCATGCCCAGCCCGATCAACGGCAGGGTACTGGCGGTGCAGCTCACCACGGCGTCGAACTCGTGTAGCCGCGCCGGCAGCTCGGACAGGCGCATGACCTCGGCGCCAAACCGGGCGGCCAGCTTCTCGCCGCGCTCCAGCGTCCGGTTGGCGACCACCATTGCGCGCGGCTGGCGCGCCGCGAAGTGCGTGGCGGCCAGCTCGATCATCTCGCCCGCACCGACGAACAGGATGCGGATGTCGCGCAGATCCTCGAACAACTGTCCAGCCAGTCGCACCGCCGCCGCCGCCATGCTGATGGAGTGGGTGCCGATCTCGGTGCTGCTGCGCACCTGTTTGGCGACCGCGAAGGAGCGCTGAAACAGCTGGTGCAGCGTGGTGCCGAGTGCGCCGACCTGGTCCGCAATGCGCACCGCATCCTTCAGTTGACCCAGGATCTGGGCTTCGCCCAGCACCATGCTGTCCAGCCCGCTGGCCACCCGAAAGGCGTGGCGAGCCGCCGCGTCCTCGCGCAGCACATAGGCGTGCTGCATCAGCGTCTCGGGGGGCACCCCTGCTGTCTCGGCCAGCCAGTGCGCGGCCGGCTCGATCAGCGGCTCGTCGGCGGCGCAGTACAGTTCGGTGCGGTTACAAGTGGACAGCAGGGTGGCTTCGGGCTGGCGCGCCACCGATGCGCGAAAGCGACGCAGCGCTTCGGGCAACTGTTCGAGCGAGAAGGCAAACCGACCCCGCACATCGAGCGGAGCCGTTTGATGGTTGATGCCAAGCGCCCAGACTGCCATGATTGCAGATTATAAAATCGCGGGTTTGTGGAGACGCTGGCCCTGTTTTTCCACTGGCTCAACCTCGTGGTGCCGGCCTGGGGGCTGGCGGCGTTGCTGGCAGCCGTGCTGGCTTGGCGGGGCTGTGCCCGTCCGCGCTGGCGCGCGGGTCTCAGGCACGGGGTGTGGCTGGGGGTGTGCGGCTCCGCCGTGCTGATCGCAGGACTGGTGCTGACGGGTCGCGACGGCCGCATGGCCACTTACGCTGTGCTGGTTGGGGTAATGGGTGTAGTCGCCGCCTGGCGCGACAGCGTCGGCTGTCGATGACCCTTGCAGTTGCCCGGGGTCCCAACCCTGATGCCAGCGGTGTCGTGCTGCGCTGCGGTAACATGCGATGCCCGCGATGGCTGCCGGGCCTGTCTAGCGGGCCCCACCGGCGCGCGGTTCGCCAGCCGCTACCGCTCATGAACGCTCCGACGCCCCTTCACGCCTTGCTCGACGCCGCGCCTGACGCTCCGCGCTTGCGCGAGATTCCGTACAACTACACTTCGTTTTCGGATCGGGAGATCGTCCTGCGGCTGCTCGGCGCGCGCGCTTGGACGCTGCTGGAGCAGTTGCGCCGCGAGCGCGCCACAGGCCGCTCTGCCCGCATGCTGTACGAGGTGCTGGGCGACATCTGGGTGGTGCAGCGCAACCCATATTTGCAAGACGATTTGCTGGCCAACCCCAAGCGCCGCACCGCACTGATCGAGGCGCTCCACCACCGGCTCGGCGAGATCGAAAAGCGCCGCCGCCCGCAGGAAGATGCGCAGCGCGATGCCCTGGTCGGCGAACTGCTGGACCATGCGCGGCGCGCGGTGCAGGCCTTCGCCCAGGCGTTCGACGACATGGCGGCCCTGCGCCAGCGCGTGGTCAAGGTGCTGCGCCGTCATACCCACAAAGACAACATCAAGTTCGATGGACTGAGCCGCGTCAGCCATGTCACCGATGCCACCGACTGGCGTGTCGAATACCCTTTCGTGGTTTTGACCCCTGATACCGAGGCCGAGATGGCTGGACTGGTGCAGGGCTGCATCGAACTGGGTCTGACCATCGTTCCGCGCGGCGGTGGTACGGGCTACACCGGCGGTGCGGTGCCCCTGACGTGGAAGAGCGCGGTCATCAATACCGAAAAGTTGGAGGCCATGACCGAGGTCGAGCATGTGCATCTGCCTGGCCTGGATCGGCCTGTGCCGACCATCTGGACCGAAGCTGGCGTGGTCACCCAGCGCGTGGCCGATGCGGCCGAGCGCGCAGGTTTCGTCTTTGCGGTCGATCCGACGTCGGCCGATGCGTCGTGCATCGGCGGCAACATCGCGATGAACGCTGGGGGCAAGAAGGCGGTGCTGTGGGGCACGGCGCTGGACAATCTGGCGAGCTGGCGCATGGTGACCCCCGACGCCGAGTGGCTGGAGGTGCACCGCATCGGCCATAACCTGGGCAAGATCCATGACGCCGAGGTGGCCTGCTTCGAGTTGCGCTACTTCGCCGCCGACGGCAAAACGCTGTTGCGCACCGAGCGGCTGGACATCCCAGGGGCGCGTTTCCGCAAGGCGGGCCTGGGCAAGGATGTTACCGACAAGTTCTTGAGCGGCCTGCCCGGCGTACAGAAGGAGGGCTGCGACGGCATCATCACCAGCGCGCGCTGGGTGGTGCACCGCATGCCGGCGCACACGCGCACGGTGTGCCTGGAGTTCTTTGGTAACCCCAAAGACGCCGTGCCCGCCATCGTCGAGATCAAGGACTTCATGTTCGCCGAGCAAAAGCGCACGGGCACGCTGCTGGCCGGACTGGAGCACCTGGACGACCGCTACCTGAAGGCAGTGGGCTACACCACCAAGAGCAAGCGCGGCACCCTGCCGAAGATGGTGCTCATCGGCGACATCGTCGGCGACGACCCGGACGCCGTGGCCCGCGCCGCCAGCGAGGTGGTGCGGCTGGCCAACGCCCGCTCGGGCGAGGGCTTCACGGCCGTCAGCCCCGAGGCGCGCAAAAAATTCTGGGCCGACCGCAAGCGCACCGCAGCCATCAGCCGACACACCAACGCCTTCAAGATCAACGAAGACGTGGTGATCCCGCTGGAGCGCATGGGAGAGTACACGCTGGGCATCGAGCGCATCAATATCGAGCTGAGCCTGCGCAACAAAATCCGCCTGTGCGACGAGCTAGAGGCCTTTTTTGCCCGTGGGACGCTGCCACTGGGCAAGGCCGAGGACCCCAACGACATGCCGAGCTCCGAATGGCTGGCCGAGCGCACTGCGCAGGCGCTGAGCCTGATTCGGGATGTGCGCCGCCAGTGGCAGGCGTGGTGCGACGGCCTGGACACGGTGCCGGCCGACGGTGGGCGCACGGCGTTCGAACAGTTGCAAGCCCACACCTGGCGCGCGAGCTGGAAGACGCAGATCCGCCAGCCGCTGCGCGACCTGTTCACCGGTGCTGTGTTCGCGCCGCTGCTGGCCGAGTGCGAGGCCATCCATCGCCGTGTACTCAAGGGGCGGGTCTGGATCGCGCTGCATATGCACGCCGGGGATGGCAATGTGCACACCAACATCCCGGTCAACAGCGACGACTACGAGATGCTGCAGACTGCGCACGAGGCGGTGGGCCGCATCATGGCTTTGGCGCGCCGCCTGGACGGGGTGATCTCGGGCGAGCACGGCATTGGCATCACCAAACTGGAGTACCTCAGCGACGACGAAATCGCCCCCTTTGCCGACTACAAACGTCGCGTGGATCCGCAGGGGCGCTTCAACCGCGGCAAGCTGTTGCGCGACAGCGCAGCACTGGGCCCCGATGTGCATGCTGCCGACCTCAGCCAGGCCTACACCCCCAGCTTTGGCCTCATGGGCTACGAGTCGCTCATCATGCAGCAAAGCGACATCGGTGCCATTGCCGACAGCATCAAAGACTGTCTGCGCTGTGGCAAATGCAAGCCGGTGTGTGCCACGCATGTGCCGCGCGCGAATTTGCTCTACAGCCCACGCAACAAAATCCTGGCGACCAGCTTGTTGATCGAGGCTTTTTTATACGAAGAGCAGACGCGCCGTGGCATCAGCCTGCAGCATTGGGAGGAGTTCGAGGACGTGGCCGACCACTGCACGGTTTGCCACAAGTGCGAAAGCCCGTGTCCGGTCAAAATCGACTTTGGCGATGTGTCGATGGCCATGCGCAACCTGCTGCGCAAAATGGGGCAGAAATCTTTCCGCCCGGGCAACGCGCTGGCGATGGCCTTCCTCAATGCCACCCGCCCCGAAACCATCAAGCTGATGCGCTCGGCCATGGTCGATGTGGGCTTCAAGGCGCAACGCTTGGCGAACGATCTGCTCAAGGGCCTGGCCAAGAAGCAGACCGACGCGCCGCCGGCGACGGTGGGGGCCGCCCCCATCAAAGAGCAGGTGATCCACTTCATCAACAAAAAAATGCCCGGGGGCCTGCCGAAGAAAACGGCGCGTGCGCTGTTGGATATCGAGGACAAGGATTACGTCCCCATCATCCGTGACCCCCAGCGCACCAGCGCGGATGCGGAGGCGGTGTTCTATTTCCCCGGCTGCGGTTCGGAACGGCTATTCAGTCAAGTCGGTTTGGCCACCCAGGCCATGCTGTGGCATGTGGGCGTGCAGACGGTGCTGCCGCCGGGCTATTTGTGCTGCGGCTATCCGCAGCGCGGCAGCGGTCAGTTCGACAAGGCCGACAAGATCATCACCGACAACCGCGTGCTGTTTCACCGCGTGGCCAACACGCTGAATTACCTCGACATCAAGACCGTGGTGGTGAGCTGCGGCACCTGCTACGACCAGTTGCAGGGCTACGAATTCGACAAGATCTTTCCCGGCTGCCGCATCATCGATATCCACGAGTATCTGCTGGAAAAGGGCGTCAAGCTGCAGGGCAAGGAGGCCTACCTCTATCACGACCCCTGCCACAGCCCGATGAAGCTGCAGGATCCGATGAAGACCGTCAAGGCCTTGGTTGGCGAGGCGGTGGTGGCCAGTGACCGCTGCTGCGGCGAATCCGGTACCTTGGGCGTCACACGGCCCGACATATCGACGCAGATTCGCTTCCGCAAGGAGCAAGAGCTGCGCAAGAACGAGCGCCAGCTGGCCGAGCTGGCGCAGCGCACCGGGGCACAGACCACGGCGGGCCGCACCAAGATCCTGACCTC
Organism: uncultured Tepidimonas sp.; assembly: GCA_937949455.1. Classification (GTDB taxonomy): domain Bacteria; phylum Pseudomonadota; class Gammaproteobacteria; order Burkholderiales; family Burkholderiaceae_C; genus Tepidimonas. The sequence goes on from CALEDU010000010.1 coordinate 7,419, forward strand.
CTGCCCCAGCTGTCTGCAGGGCCTGAGCCGCTACGGCGAAGACCTGAGCAACGGGCTGCTGGAGGCGGACTACATCGTCGTCGAGATCGCGCGCCAGGTGCTGGGCGAGAACTGGCTGCCGGACTATGTGGCGCGTGCCAATGCTGGCGGCATCGAGCGGGTGCTGGTGTGACCGATTGCGCGTTGTGCCGGGACGACGGCGGCCTGCTGCTGTGGCGCGGGCAAGGCTGGCGCGTGGTGCGCGCATCGGGCGGCGAGGTGGCCGCCGTGCCGGCATGGTACCGTGTGATTGCCACCGCGCATGTGGCCGAGTGGAGCGACCTCGCCGCGCCCGAACAAGCCCGCGCGATGGCGCTCGTCACGGCGGTGGAGCGCGCACTGCGTGCGACGCTGCCGTCGTGCAGGCGCTGGATGCGCTGCCGAATACCCACGTACAGGAGAATCCGCGATGACCTCTGCGTCCCATCCCCACCCCACCGAGCTGACCCTACACGGCGCTTCGCGCGCGCTGGAGATCGCCTTCGATGACGGTGCGCGCTTTCGCATCCCGTTCGAGCTGATGCGCGTCTATTCGCCCTCGGCCGAGGTACAGGGGCACGGCCCTGGCCAAGCGGTGCTGCAGACTGGCAAACGCCATGTGGAGATCGTCGCACTGGAGCCCGTGGGCCACTATGCCGTGCAGCCCACCTTCTCCGACGGTCATGACAGCGGCATCTACACCTGGGAGTACCTGTACTTTCTGGGCAGCCGACAGGCCGAGCTGTGGGCCGATTATGAGCGTCGCCTGGCCGAAGCCGGCGTGGACCGCGACGCGCCGATGCCCGATTCGGCGGCGGCTGGATGCGGCCGCCACTGAGCGGTGCTGCTGCCCCGACGTCTTTGGCGTACCATGGCACCATGACACAAACGCATTTTGGCTTCCAGACCGTCGACGAGCACGAGAAGGCGCGCCGCGTGCGTGCCGTGTTCGATTCCGTGGCGTCGCGCTACGACCTGATGAACGACCTCATGTCCGCTGGCTTGCATCGCTGTTGGAAGGCCTATGCGGTCATGGTGGCCAATCCGCAGCCCGGGCAGCGGGTGCTGGATATTGCGGGTGGCACGGGCGATCTGGGCCTGGCGATCGCACCGCGGGTGCGGCCTGGTGGCATGGTCGTGCACACCGACATCAACCTGGCCATGTTGCGCGAGGGCCGCGATCGGCTGCTCGACCACGGTATCGTGTTGCCCGCGGTGGTGTGCGACGCCGAGCAACTCCCGTTTCCCAGCGGGCATTTCGACCTCGTGACCGTGGCATTCGGCTTGCGCAACATGACGCACAAGGAACTTGCTTTGCGCGAAATGAATCGAATACTCAGACAGGGCGGCAAACTGCTGGTTCTCGAGTTCTCCAAAGTCGCGCCTCCGCTGCGCAAAGCCTACGATTGGTACAGCTTCCACGTGTTGCCGCGCCTGGGGCGCTGGGTCGCGAACGACGAGGCCAGCTATCGCTACCTGGCTGAGTCGATTCGCATGCACCCGGATCAGGAGGCGCTGCGGGCCATGGTGCGCGAGGCGGGTTTTGGCCACGTCGATGTGCACAACCAGACCGGTGGTGTCGTCGCCTTGCATGTGGGTCTGAAGACCTGAAATTTGCCCTGGATGGGCTCGCGGAGATGCTGACGTGAATACGAAAATTGGAACCTGGTTGCTCGTGGCGATGATGACGCTGTCGTCGGCCGAGGTCTGGGCCAAGCGGCTGGGAGGTGGCGGCTCGATGGGCAAACAGTCCAGCAATGTGGTGCAGCGCAATGGTACGCCACCGCAGCAGGTCCCCGCTGCACCCCCCTCGCAGGCCCAGCCTGCCCCTGCTGCGCCCGCCGGGGCAGTGGCGGGCGCAGCAGGGGCGGCCAAGTCGCAACGCCCTTGGGGTGCCATGCTCGGGGGCTTGGCGGCGGGGCTGGGCTTGGCGTGGCTGGCGTCGGCGCTGGGCTTGGGCGAGGTGTTTGCGCAGATCCTCTTGATCTTGCTGCTCGCTGCCGCGGTGTTGGCGGTCATTGCCTGGGTGCGGCGCGGCCGTGCGGGCTCGGCTGCTCGCTCGCCTCTGGCGTTTCAGGGCGCGGGTACAGCGGCCTCGCCGTTGACGCCGCGCAATTACCAACCCGGCCATGTGGGCAATGACGCCTCGGCGCGGCCGTGGGAGCGTACCCAGTTTGGCAGTGTCGATGCAGGTGCGTCTGGCACAGCCAGCGCTGCGGACAGCCCCAACGTCAGTGTCCCTGGCTCCCCCACGGCACTGTCCGGCTCGCAGTCGTGGGGCATTCCGGCCGGTTTTGACGCCGAGGGTTTTTTGCGCGCGTCCAAAGATAATTTCGTGCGCCTGCAAGCGGCCTGGGACCGCGGCGAAATCCCCACTTTGCGTGCGCTCATGACCGATGAGATGTTGGCGCAGATCGAGGCGCAGCTTGCCGAGCGTGAAGCGGCCCCATCCTCTGCACCCAATGTCACCGAAGTCGTGTCGCTGCAAGCGCAGCTGCTCGGCATCGAAGACTTGGGTCAGGAATACATGGCCAGCGTCGAGTTCTCCGGCTTGATCCGCGAGGATCCCGCCGAAGGGCCGGTGCCATTTCGCGAGGTGTGGAACATCACCCGGCCCAAGGAAGGACGCGGCGGCTGGCTGGTTGCGGGTGTGCAGGCTTTGCAGTGAAGCGTCGGCGTGACAGTGCGCCAATCCGGCAGAATCGGGGGTATGACTGAGCCCCCGATTTTTTTTCGACCCCGACCTGGCGCGGGCCCGTGGCGGCTGCCGTTGCCGCCCGCCTGGCTGCTCGACGAGGCCCGCAACCGCCTTGTGCTGTTGCTCAACCATGTGTTGCAACAAGAGCCCGAGGCCATGCAGCGCTTGCGCCGCCATGTGGGCAAGCGGGTGCAGGTGCGCTGGGGTCGAGCAGAGCCGCCCGCGGACGCGCAGGACTTTGGGTTGGTCTTGCGCATATCGCCGGCTGGCCTGCTGGAGAGTGCGGCCGGCGATGCCCGCGCCGACTTGCGGCTCGCCATCGACGAGCCGTCCCCGTTGACGCTGGCCGGCAAGCTGCTGCGGGGCGACAAGCCCGCAGTGGCCATCGAGGGTGATGTGCAGTTCGCCGCCGAAATCGCCTGGCTGGTGGATAACGTGCGCTGGGATGTGGAGGAGGACCTTGCCCGGCTGCTGGGCGACGCCATGGCCCACACCCTGGTGCAGACGGTTCGCGCGGCGGCATCGACTCTGCGGCAGTGGATCGTACCTGCTGCCCAGGCCGCTCGGGATCAAGCCCTGGCACTGCGGGCGCGCGTGGCAGCGCAGCGCGCGTCCGGCGACGGCAGCGGGACGGTGCCATGAGGCGGTGGTTGCGCGGCTGGTTCATCGTCTGGATCGTCCTGCGCTACGGCCTCGACGAACTCGCCCTGTCCGGCTTTCGGCATCCCGTATTGGCGTTGCTGCGCCGGCTGGTCATGCTTGGGCGCAATCTGTCGGCCCCGCGCGGCCAGCGCCTGCGCGAGGCGCTGGAGCGGCTGGGGCCCATTTTCGTGAAGTTCGGTCAGGTGCTCTCCACCCGGCGCGATCTGCTGCCCCCGGACATTGCCGACGAGTTGGCGCGCCTGCAAGACCGCGTGCCCCCCTTTCCGACCGAGGTGGCCATCGCGACCATCGAGCGGGCCTTCGGTCGGCCGCTGGATGCGGTATTCGCCCACTTCGAGCGCGAGCCAGTGGCCAGCGCCTCGATCGCGCAGGTCCATTTTGCCACCCTGCACGACGGGCGCGAGGTGGCGGTCAAGGTGCTGCGCCCCAACATGCTGCCGGTCATCGAGAAGGACCTCGCCCTAATGCGCACCATGGCGGGGTGGCTGGAGCGGCTGTCGCATGACGGCCGACGACTCAAGCCGCGGGAGGTGGTGGCTGAGTTCGACAAATATCTGCATGATGAGCTCGACCTTGTGCGCGAGGCGTCCAACGCCGCGCAACTGCGCCGCAACATGGCTGGCTTGAATCTGGTGTTGATCCCTGAGATGTACTGGGATTACTGCCACAGCGATGTGTTGGTCATGGAGCGGATGCGTGGTGTGCCCATCAGCCAGGTGCAGCGGCTGCGCGAGGCCGGCGTCGACATCCGTCAGCTTGCGCGCGATGGGGTGACGATTTTTTTTACCCAGGTGTTTCGCGATGGCTTTTTCCACGCCGACATGCACCCGGGCAACATCCAGGTGTCCCTCGAACCCGAGTCATTTGGTCGCTATATCTCGCTCGACTTCGGTATCGTCGGCACCCTCACGCAGTTCGACAAAGAGTACCTGGCGCAGAATTTCACGGCCTTCTTTCGACGCGACTACAAGCGCGTGGCCGAACTGCACATCGAGTCGGGCTGGGTGCCGGCCGAGACGCGCGTGGATGAGCTAGAGGCGGCCATCCGGGCCGTGTGTGAGCCGTACTTCGACCGGCCGCTCAAGGAAATCTCGCTCGGTCTGGTACTCATGCGGTTATTTCAGACCTCACGCCGTTTCAATGTCGAGATCCAGCCGCAGCTGGTCTTGCTGCAAAAAACGCTGCTCAACATCGAAGGTTTGGGACGTGAGCTCGACCCGGATCTGGACCTCTGGAGCACAGCCAAGCCGTTTCTGGAGCGGTGGATGCTGGAGCAGGTGGGCCCGAAAAAATTCTGGAGCCAGCTCAAGGCCGAGGCACCGCACTACGCCAAGTTGGTGCCGGAGTTGCCACGCCTGCTGCACGATTATCTGCGCCAGCGACCGACCGATCTGCGCAGCCAGATCGACCGCCTGGTGCAAGAGCAGCGCCGCACCCAGCGCTTGCTGATGATGGTGATCTATGTGCTGTTCGGCTTCGTCGCAGGTTTGATGGCCATGCAATGGTGGCTGCGCGTGCGCCTGTGGTGACCCCCGTCCCTTGAAAGGGGGCCTGCGTGCCCCACCTATAATGGGAAGTTTCTCCGGATTCGTGTCCTGACTTTAACTTCCTTGCAGGTGCAGCCATGCCCATCTACGCGTATCAGTGCGAGTCCTGTGGCCACGCCAAGGACGTATTGCAAAAGGTATCAGACCAGCCGCTGAGCGTGTGCCCAGCGTGCGGCGCGGCAACGTTTCGCAAACGGCTGACGGCCGCAGGCTTTCAGCTCAAGGGAACCGGCTGGTATGTGACCGATTTCCGCAACGGCAGCGGGGCTGCGTCGCCCGCTACCGCCGG
>CALEDU010000011.1 GCA_937949455.1 uncultured Tepidimonas sp.
GACATCGTGCAGACCTTCGACCGGGCCGTGGCGCTGCAGGGTGCAAGCGCCGACGAGCGGCGCACGATGGACGCGGCGCTCGACCTCGCCCTGCGTGATCAGATCGGTGTCGAAGGCGGCCTGTGGGTCAGCGGCAGGGGCATCGTCAACTACGCCTTCCCCACCTACGACGGCTCCGGCATCAAGCGCGACGTGCCCGAGGCCGAGCGCGAGCGCATCGAGTCTGTCGCAGAGCGGGCGCTGTCGTCGCAAACCGCAGTCACAGACATTCGGCCGGGTCTGCGCGAGGCCGTGGTGCTGCACGGCTGTCCGGCGCAGCGGGGCGGTCATGTGGGCTGGACGCTCACCCGTGTGGCCACCGTGACCGGCGAGACGCTCGACCGGCTGGTATCGGCGATGGCACTGCTGCTGGCCTTCGTCGTGCTCTCGGGCAGCTGGCTGGGCTGGACCCTCAGCCGCTGGAGCGGCGGCCTGCAGCAATTGATCGACGGCGTGCGCGGCGCCGGCGCGCAATCCGGCGAGGTGTTGAACATCGGACCCACCGGGCTCGCCGATCTGGACCGCGTGGCCGAGGCCCTCAACGGCCATTCGCTGCGCCTGCAGCAGGCGCAGTCCGAAGCCAAGCGCCTGCTGATGGAGCTCGCGCAGTCGCAGCGGCTGGCCTCACTCGGGCGCATCTCGGCCGGCCTGGCACACGAAATCCGCAACCCGCTTGGCGCCGTGCGGCTGAAGGCCGAGAACGCGCTCGCAGCGCCGGACGACGTGGCCCGCGAGCGGGCCCGTGCCGCGCTGCAGGCGATTCTGGTGCAAACCGAGCGGGTGGAGGCGCTGGTGGCCAGCCTGCTGGCCCTGACTCAACCCTTTCACGTCGAGCGTCGGCCCTTGTTGCTGAACACTTGGCTGCACGAGCGCTGCCAGCTGCATACCGAGACCGCACAGCGCCTGCAAGTGACGCTGATGGTGCAGACTTCGCCCGCGTTGGACGCGGCCGGCGTGGTGGCGGTGATCGACCCCACGCAGGTCGGACGAGCGCTGGACAATCTCATCCTCAACGCGCTTTCGCACACGCCTGCCGGCGGCCGGGTGGTGCTCAGCGCCGCCCGCACCGACAGCGGCGCCTTGATCCTCGCCGTGCAGGACGACGGGCCCGGCGTAGCTGCCGACATGCTCGAACACCTGTTCGAGCCCTTCAGCACCGGGCGCCCCAGCGGCACCGGCTTGGGCCTGGCGCTGGTCCGCGAAATCGTGCAGGCGCACGGCGGCCGCGTCGAGCACATGCCGGTCCAGCCGCACGGTGCGAGATTCACGATGGAGTTTCCATGGCCCGAATGCTGATCGTCGATGACGACGCGGCCTTTCGCGAGGGCCTGTCCGAGACCCTGCGCGATCTGGGGCACGTGGTGCTGGAGGCCGGCTCGACCGACGCCGGTGCGTTGGCGCTGCGCACCGAGCAGCCCGACCTGGCGCTGATCGACCTGCGCATGCCCGGTGGGGGCGGCCTGGCATTGCTGGCAGAGGCAGGCAGGCTCGCGCCGGGCACGCCGTGCGTGGTGCTGACGGCCTATGCCAACGGTCAGAACACCATCGAGGCCATGCGCCTGGGCGCATTCGACCACCTGACCAAACCCGTCAGCCGCCCGCAGCTGGCGGACATGGTGGCGCGCGCCCTGCACCAGCGGGCGCTGCAGCGCCAGCCGCCTCGGCCGCTGGCCCCCAGCGATGACGGCGACATCGTGGGCGCCAGTGAAGCCATGCGCCAGGTGCTCAAGCGCATCGGGCAGGCGGCAGCCAGCGATGCCTCGGTGCTGGTGCTGGGCGAGACCGGCACCGGCAAGGAACTGGTGGCGCGCGCCCTGCACCGCAACAGCGCTCGGGCCGGTCAGCCGTTCGTGGGCGTGAACTGCGCGGCCATACCCGCCGAGCTCATGGAAAGCGAGCTCTTCGGCCATGTCAAGGGGGCGTTCTCGGGTGCCGTCAGCGACCGCCTGGGACGCTTCCGGGAGGCCCAGGGCGGTACGCTGTTCCTCGACGAGATCGGCGACATGAGCCTGGCCACCCAGGCCAAGATGCTGCGGGTGCTGCAGGAACGCGAGGTCGTGCCCGTGGGCGGCACGCAAGCCCTGCCGGTGGACGTGCGCATCGTGGCGGCCACGCACCACGACCTGCCCGCAGCCGTGCGCGAGGGGCGTTTTCGCGAAGACCTCTGGTACCGGCTGCAAGTCATTCCGATCTTCCTGCCACCCTTGCGCGAGCGTCCAGGCGACGTGATCCCGCTGGCCGAGAGTTTTCTCCGCGGCCTGGGCGGGAAGACGCTGTCTGCGGCCGCGGCGCGTGCCTTGCTGGCCCACCCCTGGCCGGGCAACGTCCGCGAACTCCGCAACGCCATGCAGCGCGCTGCGGCGCTGAGCAGCGGCGCGGTGATCGACGTGGAACACCTCGGTTTGCCCGAGTCCTCGGCCAGTCCGGGCACAGGCTTGGACATCCCGTGGGACGGACCGATGGACGCGGCCTTGGCGGTGGTGGAGCGCGAGATGATCGTGCGTGCCCTGCGCGCCAGCGCCGGCAACCGCGCCGAGGCCGCCCGTCGCCTGGGCCTGCACCGCCAGCAGCTGTACCGCAAGCTGCAGCAACACGGCCTGGGCTGACAACGGGCGCGGCGAGCCTGTCCGCCTGAGTGACAGGCTGGTGTCACCTGGAGCGACACCCAACGCCGCACCTCGGCGCCATGCCGTTGATTTGAAAGGAGTTTTGGCTGGCACGCGCCGTGCATG
>CALEDU010000012.1 GCA_937949455.1 uncultured Tepidimonas sp.
CGCACGACATCGGCCAGCGGCACGGAGTCGAACAGCAGCCGCGGCGCGAGCCCGGGCGGCACCGTGCCGTCACGCACCCGTCCGCCCAGCCCGCCGCCCAACTGCGCCCACATTCCGGCCACCGCGCGCGCGGCCAGGCGGTCCGGCTCGGGGTGGGCGATCGGCCAAGCGCGCTCGCCACACGCCAGCGGGTAGCGCCCTGCAAAGCGCGGCCGGCGCGCATCCGACCAGTCGGCTTGCAGGGCGGCACGCCAGTCGTGGCACGGACCGTCAGCCAGCGGCACCGTGTCGGGCACGGCCACCTCGGCCAGCGGCGGCTCCAGCCCCACCCGCGCCACCCCTGCGCCTGGGTCGGGCGCGAAGGTCAGCACCTGCGCGCGAAAGTTGATCAGCAGGGCATCGGGCGCCGCGTTGTAGGGGCGCAGCGGCTCGCCGTCGAAGGCGGCCGGATCATGCGGCGGCAGGGCAAAGGCGCTGCGATCTAGCACGATGTCCCCCGCGATGTGGCGGATGCCCAGCGCCTGCACGCGCCGCAGCAGCAGCCACAGGCGCTCGGTGACGAGCTTTGGGTCCCCGTCGCCGCGCAGATACAGCGAACCGGCCAAGACACCGTCGCGCACCGGCCCGTCCGCATAGACCGCCGTGCGCCAGGTGTGGGCAGGCCCCAGCAAATCGAGCGCGGCCGCCGTAGTGACCAGCTTCATGACCGAGGCGGGGTTGACCGGGACATCGGCGCGGTAGGCCAACAGCGCCCGCCCGCCGGGCGCTGCATCGGCCACCACGGCGGCCAGCGCCGAAGCGGGCACGCGGGCATGGGTCAGGGCCTGCTCGACCGCTGGCGGCAAGGGCTGGGCCACCGATGCGAGCGCACCCACGGCGCCCACCGCCGCAATCCCCGCCCGGACCCACCCGCGCACACCCATCACGGCTACTCAAACCCCCGGCTGCAAGGCCACCGTCACTTCGCGTGTTTGCTCGCCGCGGCGCACACTCAGGCGCACCGTGTCGCCGACGCGAAAGTCGTCCAGCCGAACCAGCAACTGGCCTGGGCTGTGGACCGGCTTGCCCTCCACCGCCACGATGACGTCGCCCGGCACCAGCCCTTGCGGGGTCATGCGCACGCCCTGCAGGCCAGCCTGCTCGGCCGCGCTGCGCGGCTGCACGCGCAGCACATAGACCCCTTCGACTCCGGTCACTGCGGACAGCCGCTGGTTGAGCGTCTCGTCCACCTCGATGCCCAGCGCCGGGCGCACATAGCGGCCATGCTGGATGAGCTGCGGCACCACGCGCGTCACCGTATCCACCGGCACCGCAAAGCCGATGCCGGCCGAGGCCCCCGACGGGCTATAAATCGCGGTATTGATACCGATCAGCCGCCCGGCGGAGTCGAGCAGCGGCCCGCCGGAGTTGCCGGGGTTGATCGCCGCATCGGTCTGAATCAGATGCTCGATTGGCGGCTTGCCGGAGCCACCGTCCAGGGTGCGGTCCAGCGCCGAGACGATGCCTGTGGTCAGCGTCCAGTCCAACCCAAACGGGTTGCCGATCGCAAACACCTTCTGGCCCACCTTCAGGTCGTGGCTGGTGCCGATCGGCACCGGCGGCGGGCGCTTGAAGCCCACGCCGATGCGCAGCACCGCGATGTCGTGCGCCGGCGAGGCACCGATGAGTGCAGCGCGATAGTCGCGCCCGTCGGCCAGCCGCACGGTGGCCGATGACGCCCCCTCGATGACATGGTAGTTGGTGACGACGTGACCGGCGTCATCCCAGATGAAGCCGGATCCGTTGCCGCGCGGCACTTCCCAGACGTTGCGCGTCCAGGCGTCGCGCACCACCTGCGCGGTGGAGATGAACACCACCGAATCACGTGCCTTCTCGAACAACTCGATGGTGGCGCGCTCGTCGGCGGCCAGATCGCCGCGCGGCGTGACGGTGCGCTCGACCGCCGGCGCGGCAGCCGGCACCAGCCAGCGCGCCTGCAACACAGGCAACCACTGCCACAGCACCATCAGCGCGGCCACCACCAGCGCCAACCACAGCAACCGGCGCACGAAGCTGTCGCTGCGCCGGGGCGCGGGCGATCCCCACGGATCAGGACGCATGGTGGCCGCCTTTCTGCGCGGCCGCTGCGGCCCGCTCCGCATCCAACGCGCGTTGGTCGCGCTCGCGCATCAGCCAGTACACGATCCCCAGCGCCAGCGCCGCGCCCGACAGCGCCGCCACCTTGGCCGGCGAGGTTTCCGGATCCAAGATCACAAACTTGCGCGACAGCGCGATCAGCGCGATCAACACCACCGTCTTGACCTGCACGATGCTGTCGTGCCCCATGACCACGCGCACGATGGAATGCTTGAACTCCATCGCGATCAGGACCGTCATGATCATGCCGAAGACGGTTTGGAACATTTTGTGGTCCAGCGGGTTGAACGCGTCCAACACCAACAGGACGATCACTTCGCGAATGAGCTGCACCAACGAGGTGACGACAATGAGGGCGATGACCGCTGACAGCACGATGGCGACGATCTGCTCGAATCGCTCGTACAGCGTCATCATCGGCCAGCGCTCGCGCAAGGTGGGCATGGCTGTGGTGCGCTGAGGGTCATGGGGGATGGACACGGCTACTTCCTCGGGCAAGGGGTGGGCGGACCGAGCTGGCCAGCACCGCTGCTACAAGTCTAACAAGGGCGGTCTGTCGCGCGCGGATAATCGCAGGCCATGAGCGACGACGGCCAAAACATTTTGCCCATACGCCCCGGCCTACAACGCTGGCTGGCGCTGGACACGAGTGCCTCAGTGCTCAGCGTGGCCGTGGGCGCAGCTGGCGCAGTCGAGCCGCTCGCGTGGCACGAGGGGGCGGGCGGTACGCAAGCCTCGGCGACGCTGCTGCCGACCGTCATGGGGCTGCTGCAGCGAGTCGGCTGGCGGCTGGCGGAGTTGGACGGCATCGTCTTCGGCCATGGGCCGGGTTCGTTTACCGGGCTGCGCACCGCCTGCGCGGTGGTGCAGGGGCTGGCTGCTGGGGCGCGGCCGGGCGGCGTGCCCGTGCTGCCGCTGGGCACCCTGCTGGCGATGGCAGAGGCCGCGCGTGTGCGCCACGCGCCGGCTGCCGCGCAACTCACCGTGCACGCGGCGCTGGACGCGCGCATGGACGAGGTCTACGTGGCCCGCTACGCCTGGGACGCTGCGCAGGGCTGGCGCGAGCTGGCGGGACCGCATCTGCGCAGACCCGAAGACTTGCCGCACGAGAACGGCGCGCTGCACGCCGGCAATGTCGCCGGCGTCTATGGCGAGCGGTTGCCGGCCGCTTGGCTTTGCGAGACCGGTGGCGCAACCTTGCCGTGTGCGCGTGCTCTGCTGCGTTTGGCCGCCGCAGGTATTGCCGGAGGTCGCTGTGTGGACGCACAGGGCGCGCAACCGCTCTACGTGCGCGACAAGGTGGCGCTGACGGTGGACGAACAGGCCGCGCTGCGCACCGGCCGCACGGCCGGTTGACGGGGGCAGGCGATGAATCCCGTGATGGACGGTGCTTTGCCGACGGCCCCCGCCAGCGCCCCGCCCACCGACCTGCGGCTGGTCTGGCGACCGATGGGCGCCGCCGACCTGGATGTGGTCGCCGAGGTGGCCAAGACGGCGCACGCGCACCCGTGGCGCCGGCGCCATTACGAGGACTCGCTGGCTGTCGGACACTGGGCGCGCGTGCTGGCGCGCCGCCCCGACCCGCGGCACGATCCGCCGCACTGGGTGCACGCATCCGTCACGCCCGAGGGTGACTGGCTGCTCGGCTTTCTGGTGGCGATGCCGGGGGTAGAAGAAGGGCATCTGCTCGATATCACGGTAGCGCCGGTGCACCAGCGCCACGGCTGGGGCGGCTGGATGCTGCGCGCCCTGGGGGACTGGGGCCGCGCACAGGGCTATGCGCACCTGTGGCTGGAGGTGCGCCGCAGCAACGCCGCCGCACGCGCCCTCTACGCCCGCAGTGGCTGGGTGGAAGCCGGCCTGCGCAAAGGGTACTATCCGGACACGGCGCAGCGGCGCGAGGATGCCATCGTGATGCGACTCGACTTGAGCTGCCCGTCCAACGCCGCCTCAACGCCCCGATGACCCTGCCGCGCGCCCTGCCCTGGCTCGACGAGCGCCGCTCGGCGATGCTGGCCGAGATCGGCCTGCCCCCGTGGTGGCAGCCACGCGCGCTGCTGCCGCGTCCGGGAGCACCCACCGAAGCCGCAACACCGGTCGAGCCCGCCGTCCCCATCCGCGCAGCGCCGCCCCCCAAGATGCCGGCCCCGGAAGCACCCGCTCCGGCACCAATCGAGCGCCCCGTCGCTCCGCAACCCGCCACCGAGGCGCCCCACACCGACATCGCCACGCTGGGGTGGTCCGAGTTGGAAGCCGCGATCCACGCCTGCCAGCGCTGCGCGCTGGCGGCCTGCCGCCAGCGCGCCGTGCCCGGCGTCGGCGAGCGACGGCCGACCTGGCTGATCGTCGGCGAGGCCCCGGGCGAGGAGGAAGACCGCCAGGGCGAGCCATTCGTTGGCCGCGCCGGGCGACTGCTGGACCGGATGCTGGCGGCGCTGGACCTGCAGCGCGGCCACGGCGTCTACATTGCCAATGTGCTGAAATGCCGCCCGCCGCGCAACCGCAACCCGGAGCCAGAGGAGATCGCCCGCTGCACGCCGTACCTGCTGCGCCAGATCGCGCTGCTGCAGCCGCGCATCGTGCTGGCGCTGGGGCGCTTTGCAGCGCAGACGCTGCTCGTCGAAGGCGGCTGCCTGCCGCCGACCGAGGCCGCGCGTGCGCCGCTGGGCCGGCTGCGTGGGCGCGTATTCCAGGCACGCCTGGGTGAGCTCACGCTGCCGGTGGTGGTGTCCTATCATCCCGCCTATCTGCTGCGCAACCCGGTTGACAAGGGCAAGGCGTGGGCCGATTGGTGTCTGGCGGCGGAGGCACTCGGCTCAGGCTGACGCCTGGATCGGCATCGCCACTTGCCTCGCCCAACGAAACGCCAATCTGGCGCGCGGTGCGCAGCAGGGGATGGTCCAGCGGCACCTGGCGGCTGCCATGCACCACCTCGGCCAGCGGGATGCTGCCCAGCCGACCGTTGTGCAATGTGACCATGCGATTGAACTCGGCCCGCATCACGAGTTGGGCCGCCTCGTTGCCAAACTGGGTGGCGAGCACGCGGTCGAACGGCGTGGGCGAGCCGCCGCGCTGAACATGGCCAAGCACGGTGGCCCGCACCTCCGACGCCAGCCGAGGCTGCAGCGCCGCCGCCAACGCATGGGCGACGCCACCCAACCGGATCGGGTCGGGGCTGTCGGCGATGCGCCGCTGCACCGTCAGCGCGCCGCCGACGGGCTTGGCCCCCTCCCCGATGCAGACGATGGTGTAACGCTGGCGTCGCTCGCGCTCGCGGCAGACCGCGGCGACGGCCTCGATGTCGAAGTCGATCTCGGGCAGCAGAATGATGTCCGCCGCCCCGGCCAGCCCGGCCTCCAGCGCAATCCAGCCCGCATAGCGGCCCATGGTCTCGACGATCATCACGCGCCCATGGCTCTGGGCGGTGGTCTGCAGGCGCTCGATCGCCTCGGTGACGGTGGCCACGGCGGTATCGAAGCCAAAGCTGCGCTCGCAGCCAGGAATGTCGTTGTCGATGGTCTTGGGCACACCCACTATGGGCAGGCCGCGCTGGGCCAGCCCGTGCGCCAGCGCCATCGTGCCGTCGCCGCCAATCACGACCAGCCCTTGTAGTGCGAGCGCCTGCGCGTGCCGCAACACGCGTGCGGCGGTCGCCTCGTCCTGCAGCGGGTTGGCCCGGTTGCTGGTGCCCAGGATCGTCCCCCCTTGCATCAGGATGCCGCTGACGCTCGCCCAATCCAGCGGGCGCACGCGCGGCGTCTCGCCCATGAGGCCACCAAAGCCGTCTTCGATGCCAATGACCTCGGCACCGCACTGCCGCAGCAGTGATTTGACGACGGCGCGGATGACGGCGTTGAGGCCAGGGCAATCGCCACCGCCGGTCAGAATGCCGATGCGCATGCTCATGAATCGCGTTCCTTCCTAGGTTCAGGGTTGCTCGCGCGGCCACAGCGCCCACAGCTGCAGCGGCTGCTTCAGGCCGGCGGCCAGCGCATAGGCACCTTCGCCCCAACCGGCAAAAAAATCCGCCCGCACCGCCCCGACAATGGCATTGCCGGTGTCCTGTGCCAGCACGAGGCGCTGCAACTGCGCCACCGGCCCGCTGGAGGCCAGCCACAGCGGGGTGCCATAGGGGATGGCTTCGCGGTCCACCGCGACGGAGCGTGTTGGCGTGAGCGCCACCCCCTGCGCCCCCCGCGGGCCGAACTGGGTGTCGAGGGCGGACAGCGCCTCCTCGCGGAAGAACACCACACGCGGATTGGTCCACAGCAGCTCGTCGATGCGCTGCGGATGGGCCGCCGCCCAGGCGCGGATCGCCTCCCAGGTGCCCTCGCGGATTTCGCGCCGCTCCAGCAGCCAGCGCCCGACGCTTTGGTAGGGGTGGCCATTGTGCGCGGCGTAGGCCAGCCGCGCCAGGGTGATGCGGCCGTCCGGCTCGACGATGCGCAGCCGCCCCGAGCCCTGGATTTGCAACAGCAAGGCATCCAGCGGATCGGCCAGCCAGGCCAGTGCGCGCCCCTCCAGCAGGCTCTGGACCTGGGGATCGCTGTCGATCTGCTGGCGGCTGAACCAGGGACGGCCGGGCGCGGCCGCCAGAGCCGGCGGCGGGGCGTACAACGGTACACGGTAGGCCCCCTGGCGCACACGGCTGGCCTGCAGCTCCGGCTCGTAGTAGCCGGTGAGCAAACCCGGGCGGTTACCTCCGTCGGGGGACAGCACCCGGTAAGGCTGCAGGCGCTGCATCATCCAAGTATGCCGCTCTAGCGCATCGGCCAGGGTCAGCCGACGCACCTCGGCGCACACGGCCCCCCACGGCGGAGCCGGCCGCTCGCAACTGCGCAGCCAGGCGTTCCAGGCTTCGTGCAGGGCGTCCCGGCCCCAGCCGGGCAGCTCGCTCCAGCGCACGGGCTGCCACAGGGCCCCGCCCCGGCGCACCGGCGCGGGCAGGGGCGCGGCATCGGCCGCCTGCCAGACCGCGTCGGTGGGTGCGAGCACTGCTGGCCCCTGGCCGTCGATCAGAGGCACCAGGGCGGCGGCAGAACCCGACAGGGGGCTTGGAAGGACCGGCACAGGCACCGTCGGCACCTCCATGGCCACGGGGGCACCAGGCGCACTGGCCGCGGGGGATGCTGGGGGCGCGGCGGGTGGCGCGCTGCCGCAACCGGCCAACGCGCCTAGAATGCCCCAGGCCAGCAGCCGGACCATCCGACCGGCGCCCCATCCCGTCCCTGTTGATGTCGTTGCCGTCATGACCCTATTGCTGCTCGAGGCGCTCGGCGCATTGCTGCTGTTCATCTTCATCGTCTGGTGGACCATGTTCGCCGGCCGCAAGCGCGGCGAACCCGCCGACAAGGAGCGCTCAGCACCCCAAACCGATGCCCATGCAGCCTCCAGCTCGACCACGCACGCCCCCCAATCGGCCGAGCCGCCACGCTGACCTGGCCCGCGCACCCGCCACCGCATGGCATCACAGCCGCCGGTGCTGCAGCGCCGGTAGCCGGCGTCGCACCTCGCCTAGCCGGGCGTGGTCCAGCTCGGCCACCACGACACCCGCACCGGTGGCCTGCTGCGCCAGCACCACCCCCCAGGGGTCGATCACCATGCTCTGGCCCCAGGTCTGGCGGCCGTTGTCGTGCGCGCCCCCTTGCGCGCTGGCGATGACATAGGCCTGGTTCTCGATGGCGCGCGCACGCAGCAGCACTTCCCAATGCGCTTGGCCGGTG
>CALEDU010000013.1 GCA_937949455.1 uncultured Tepidimonas sp.
CCGGGGACGTCGATCTGCACGGCACGGCTGGACATCATGGATGTGTCTCCTGTGGATCAAGGGCCAAACTGTTCAGCCCCAATCATGGCACGACTCGGCCTGGGCTCATCGAAGGGGCGATCGGCGGCCCCACGGCCGCTCGGGTACAGTCGCTCCATGTCCCGCGACACCTCTGCGCCCCTGACCCCCTCCACCATCGCGCTGCTCACCCTCCCGCCCCTGCTGTGGGCGGGCAATGCCGTGGTGGGCCGCATGGCCGCGGCCTGGATCCCGCCCATCACCTTCAATTTTTTGCGCTGGGCTCTGGCGTTTGTTCTGTTGGTGCCACTGGCGAGCTGGGTGCTGCGGCCCGACAGCCCCATGTGGCGGGAATGGCGACGCTTTATGCTGTTGGGGCTGTTCGCGGTGGCGGGCTACAACATGCTGCAATATCTGGCCCTGCACACCTCCACACCGCTCAATGTCACGCTCGTCGCATCGAGCATGCCCGTGTGGATGATGCTGGTGGGCCGGCTGTTTTTTGCCGCACCGGTGCAGCGGCAGCAGCTGGCGGGGGCCGCCCTGTCCCTGGCTGGGGTGCTGGTGGTGTTATCACAGGGCCAGTGGGCCAACTTGCTGAGGCTGCGCTTCGTGCCGGGCGACGCCTGGATGCTGTTGGCCGCCTTCACCTGGGCCTGCTACAGCTGGCTGCTGACCCGGCGCGACGAATCGCCCGCCATCCGGCGCGATTGGGCGGCGTTTTTGTTGGCGCAAACCACCTTCGGCCTGATCAGCGCCGCTGCGCTGGCGGGTGGGGAGTGGATCTGGCTGACCACCGCCACACCCGCAGACATGCCCAACCACATCCACTGGAGCTGGGCTCTGGTGGCCGTGCTGCTGTTCGTCGCCGCGGGGCCGTCCATCGTCGCTTACGGTTGCTGGGGGGCTGGCGTGCAGCGTACCGGCCCCACGGTCGCTGGCTTCTTCAGCAACCTCACACCGCTGTTCGCCGCGGTGATGTCGTCCCTGCTGCTGGGCGAAACCCCACAGATCTATCACGCCCTGGCCTTCGGATTGATCGTCGCTGGCATCGCAGTCTCGTCGCGACAGGGGTAAGCGGAGAAAACCGCGCCTTGCGGCCGGCAGACTAGGTCTTGCCTCTGTCATCCGTGGGTTTATGATTGATCCGGCGATGACATCACACGGATACTCCAGGAGGTGAAATGATGCGGATGATGCGTTTGGGCACAGCAGTCCTCGTGGCCTTGGGTTTGGCAGGATGCGTTTCCACGGCCCCCAAGGTGGGCGACGATGGAGCCAAAACCACGGTCACAGGAGCAGCGGGAGGAGCAAGCGCGCAAAACACCAACAGCCAGATCGAGCGCTGTGACCGCCCATTCGGCACCGTTGCGCTGGTCGAAAATCAGGAATCCCCCTGGTTTTTGACTTTGCGAGAATACAAGCTGGGTTCGACTGTGCCTGTGCTGCGATTGCTGGTACAGCAGAGCAATTGTTTTATCGTGGTAGAGCGCGGGCGGGCGATGAACAACATGAACACCGAGCGCCAGCTGCAACAGAGTGGCGAGTTGCGCCAGGGCAGCAATTTCGGCAAAGGCCAGATGGTGGCTGCTGATTATTCGATCACACCGGAAATCATTTTCGACCAGAAAGGTACCCAGAATATAGGGGCGGTGATCGGGGGTTGGGCTGGACTCATCGCCGGCAGCATTCGTACAAACGAGGCCGCAACCGTGCTTTTGCTGACGGACAACCGCTCGGGCGTACAAGTGGCCGCAGCGGAGGGGAGCTCTTCCAACACCGATTTTTCGCTCGGTGGCTTTGCCGTCGGTGGTGGCCTTGGGGCGGGCCTGGGGGGTTACACCAATACCCCGCAAGGCAAAGTCATCGTAGCCGCGTTCGTCAACGCGTACAACCAGATGATCCAGGCGCTGCGCAATTACACTGCCCAGTCGATGGGAGATCGAGGTCTGGGCACCGGCGGACGACTGCAGGTGGATGGCGCAGTACCAGCGGCCCCGGCCCCGGCGGCCCCGCCTCCCATTCCAGCAGGCATGAGTTTGCTTGACGCTCAGCGCAAACTGGCACAGCTGGGGTACGACATTGGAACCCCCGACGGGAAGATGGGCAACCGAACACGGACCGCCCTGCGCGCCTTTCAAGCCAGCCGCAATCTGCCCCAAACGGGTCAGTTGGATGCCGCGACGCAGGCCGAACTGGCCAAGTAAGTAATATCACCAAGTCAGCGCGCAGCGCCGCAGCTTACCCACCGCGTCCACACCGTAGCGGTATGCCAGCTTGACGATGATCGCCTGGCCGCTGAAGGCGATGGCACCACCCGCCGCCAGCAGCAGGCCGACGCGGCGCGCGGCGGGGGATGGCGAGGAGGACGACATCAAGGCTCCAACGGCTGCAGGCTGCGCAGCCAGTGCGGTGCGGGCAGGCGCCAGCGGCGGCGGATGGCGTCGGCCCGGGCGGCCAGCCCCTCGCGCGCGGGGCGTTGCGGGGTGCGCTGGGCCAACACCACGGTGTTGCCTTCGGCCGTGGGTTTGAAGGCCCACAGCGCCTCGCGGCCAAAGGCTTGGGCCAGCGCAGCGAGCGAGCGCTCGAAGCTGGCGCGCCGGCCAAACAGGTTGACGGTGAGTGCACCGTCGTCCGTCAGCAGCGCGCGGCAGTCCGCATAGAACGCGGCGCTGTCCAAGACGGGGGCCCCCGCATCGTGGTCGTACAGGTCCACCGCCAGCGCATCTACCGCGCCCCGCCAGGGCGCATGGCGCACCCAGTCCGCCGCATCGCCCACCACCACGCGCAGGCGCGGACCATCCGCCGGCAGGCGAAACCAGGTGCGGCAGGCCACGACGACCTGGGGATTGAGCTCCACGGCCGTGGTATCCATGCCCAGCCGCCGATGGCAGAACTTGGTGATGGCCGCCGCCCCCAAGCCCAGTTGCAGCGCGCGGCGCGCAGCGACGCTGTC
>CALEDU010000014.1 GCA_937949455.1 uncultured Tepidimonas sp.
CCTGGCTGTCGCGGTTGAGCGGATTGATCTCCACCAGCGAGGCGTCCGTCTCCATGTAGCAGCGGTACAGGTTCTGCAGCAGCGTCACTGCCTGGTCCACTGTGTGGCCGGTCATGCCGATGCCCTCGGCCAGTTGGCGCGCCTGGGCCTCGCTCAGGCCGACCAGCGGATCGACAAAAATCTTCACGATCTTGTCGGGCGTGTGCGCGGCGACCTCCTCGATATCCATGCCGCCTTCGCTGGAGGCGATGATCGCCACCTTCTGTGTCGCGCGGTCGGTCACCACCGACACGTAATACTCTTTTTGGATGTCGGCGCCGTCTTCGATGTACAGGCGCCGCACCTTCTGGCCCTGCGGGCCGGTTTGGTGCGTGACCAGTTGCATACCCAAGATCTGGCCGGCCAGTTCGCGCACCTGGTCGATGCTCTTGGCGACCTTCACGCCGCCGCCCTTGCCGCGGCCACCGGCGTGGATCTGGGCCTTGACCACCCAGACCGGCCCGCCCAGCTTTTGGGCCGCTTCGACCGCTTCCTGCACCGTGAACGCGGGGATACCGCGCGGCACCGGCACGCCGAACTGACGCAAGATTTCCTTGCCTTGGTACTCGTGAATCTTCATGTGGTTCCTGTCTGAAGTGGCGTCTGACGGGAGGTCCGCCCGGCAGCAGGCGAGGCGTCGACGGGACTGCTCGCGCCGCCGCGTGCACGAGTGCGCAGCAACCCCAATAGGGCACCACGGCTGGCGGGCCAGCGCGGGACAGCGCGAACTGTATCATGCTGCGTCGCACAAGCCTGATGCGAAGCTGACGGGCCGCGCCAACCCGCCGGTCTGGATTTTGACCTTGTCAATGGGGGGCGACCCCCGTGGAGTATCGAGATGGCTCATGTCTTCATCGACGGGGAAGCGGGCACGACCGGCTTGCAGATCCGCGAACGGCTGCAGGGGCTGGCCAGCGTGACGCTGCTGTCGATCGTCCCCGAGCGCCGCAAAGACCCACAGGCCAAGCGCGAGCGCATGGCGCAAGCGGATCTGGTCATCCTCTGTCTGCATGACGAGGCCGCGCGCGAGTCCGTCGCCATGATCGACGCTTTGCGCGCCGAGACGGGGCGCGCGCCGCGCATCATCGATGCCTCTACCGCGCACCGGGTGGCGCCCGGATGGGTGTATGGCTTTGCCGAACTGACACCCGGGCAGGCCGAAGCCATCCGCACAGCCGAGCGCGTGGCCAACCCCGGCTGCTACGCCACGGGGGCCATCGCACTGATTCGCCCGCTGGTCGACGCTGGTCTGATTCCGCCCGACCACCCCCTGTGCCTGCCCAGCGTCAGCGGCTACACCGGGGGCGGGCGCGCCATGATCGAGGCTTACGAATCCGGCCGCGCTCCCGCCTTCGAGCTGTACGCCCTGGGGTTGGAGCACAAGCACCTGCCGGAGATCATGGCCTACACCGGCCTGCAGCGCCGCCCGCTGTTCGTGCCGTCTGTGGGCAATTTTGCGCAGGGCATGCTGGTGCAGCTGCCGTTGCATCTGGATGCGCTGCCGGGCCAGGTGCGCTCAGCCGATCTGCACGACGCGCTGGCGGCCCACTACGCGGACAGCGCCTGGGTATCGGTCGAGCCGCCGACCGCCGACGGCAAGCTGGACGCGGTGGCTCTGGCCGGCAGCGACCGGCTGGAGCTGCGGGTGTATGGCAACGACGCACGCCGCCACGCCCTGCTCGTGGCCCGATTGGACAACCTGGGCAAAGGCGCCAGCGGCGCGGCGGTGCAGAATCTGCGGCTGATGCTGGGCGTCTGAGGCGCTGCACAGCACCGAGAGCATGGCCAAGGCGCTGCTCGGCGGGAGTGGCCTAAGCGGTTGCCGTGTCGTCGCCGAGCACGCTCAGCAGGTCTTGCGGCTGCGGCCGCGGCAAGGACCGATCCTTGAACGAGCCCACTGTGCCGATGCTGATGCAGCACACGGCCTGCTCGCCCTCTTGCAGGCCGCACAGGGCGGCCAGCCGGGGGGAGCGCATGGCTTGCCCGCTGGTCAGGCCGACACCGTATCCCAGCGCGTGCGCACCCAACAGCACGTTTTGCAGGGCTGCGCCCAACGACACCAGCCGCTCGGCGCTGGGGATGTTGGGTTCGGCGGGACCCAAGCGCGCGACGGCGATCAAGAGCACTGGCGCGCGCGCGGCTTTCTCGCGCGCGGCCTGCAGTTGTTCGGGCGTCGCCTGCGGATCACGGTCCAACAAGGCCATGGCAAACGCTTCGCCCAAGCGGGCACGTTGATCGTCCGGCACGAGGATGAAGCGCCAGGGCGTCAGTCGGCCATGATCGGGTGCTGCAGCGGCCAGACCCAGCAGTTCCAGCAGCGTTGCCCTGTCGGGGCCTGGCGCCACCAAGCGTCGCGGTGAGACGTGGTGCCGCCCATGAATCAAGGTGCGCACCAGCGGCCAAGGTTCAGCAGGGCTGTCATCGGTATCCGAGGCGGGCATGGCGTGAGAGTGCAGCAGCGGGGCGGGCGTCGCCGTATTCAACGAGGCAATGCGGTCCATCGACTGAAAATCCAATGAAAAAAGGGGCGCACTGGGCACCCCACCGAAAAGTGGCCTCGCATGCGCGGCAAGCAAGGCCTCTGGATCGATCAAGCGTAGCGCCGCTCCTTGAAGCTGATGGTTTGCTTCCAGTCGTCGACGGTCCCCACACGCTTGATGCTGGCCCAGGTCCCTTTGTAATAGGGCACGACGTTGCGGTCAACCCACGATGTCACGACGTCGCCGTGCACGCCTTTGATGTATCCAAACAGCATGAAAGTGTGCCCGGGTTTTTGCGACTTCATCGGATAGGCCATCGCATAGGTGCTGCCGAAGTCGTTGAAGACCTCGACGATGTCGCCCGGCTTGACGCCCAACGCTTGGGCATCGCCAGGATGCATCTCGATGTAGGCCATCGGATAGCGATCGCGGACAAAGCTGTTGTACTGGTCGTGGTAGGCGGTCTGCCACACTTCGTTGGCGCGGCCGCTGTTGATTCAGAACTTGTGCTTGGCCTTCTGCTCGGCGACCATCGGTGGCAGCCCGGTGTAGACGGCTGGCTTGAAGTGCGCTTTGCCATCGGGCGTGTCGAACTTGTAGTCGGCGTACAGCATCTCGGTGCCGATGAGCTTGCCCTGCTGTACGGGGGCGGCTTCGAGCTCGACCCTGCCGAGCGCGCGGGCACACGGCTCGTGTTTTGGCTGCCCAATCGAGAGATGACATGAGCGAACTGCTGCTGATCGAGGATGACCCCACCATGGGCGAATCCCTCGTGCAACGCTTTGAGATCGAAGGCTACACACTGCACTGGTGCCGACGCCTGGGTGACGCGGCCGCTCTGCTCGATGCCCCGCAGCGCTGGGCGGCGGTGGTCAGCGACGTGCGGCTGCCCGATGGGCTGGCCTCGACCTGGTTTAGGGCACAGCCAGCGGCGGTGCGGCGGCTGCCCTGGTTTTTTCTGACAGGCTACGGCAGCGTCGACGACGCGGTGGTGGCCATGCGGGCCGGTGCGCGCGAATACCTGACCAAGCCGTTCGATATCGAACGACTCGTGACCCTGGTGCGCGATGCCACCGCGACGGGCGATGCCGACGATGGGGTCGTGCTGGGCATCTCGTCGGCGATGCGGCGTATCGAAGCGCTGCTGCGCAAAGTGGCGTCGCAGAAGGCTCCGGTGTTGCTCGCGGGTGAGTCCGGGGTCGGCAAGGAAGTGGCGGCGCGGCTCGTGCACGACGTGGCCGGGCGCGGCGAATTCGTCGCCGTCAACTGCGCGGCAATCCCCGAGACCATGCTCGAGGCCGAGTTTTTTGGATACGAAAAGGGCGCGTTCACGGGGGCGGCGCGCGTGCACCGCGGCTATTTGGAGCGGGCCAGCGGCGGCACGCTTTTTCTCGATGAAGTCGGCGAGTTGCCCCTGTCTATGCAGGCCAAGCTGCTGCGCGCCTTGCAGGAGCGCAGTTTTTTCCGCCTCGGCTCGGAAAAGCCCACCTCGAGCGACTTTCGGCTCGTCTCTGCGACCAACCGGGATTTGCTCGCCGCCATGGCCGATGGGCGTTTCCGTGAAGACCTGTTCTACCGTATTGCGGTGATCCGCGTCGACTTGCCTCCCCTGCGCGAACGTCCCGAGGATGTGCGCTGGCTTGCCCAGCGCATGTTGGCGCAGATGGCCATCGAACAGCAGCGCACGCTGGCGATGTCGGATGATTTTCTGGGCACGCTCATCACACGCCCCTGGCGTGGCAACGCGCGTGAGTTGCGGGCCATGCTCGAACAAGCGGTGGCGCTGAGCGAGACGGGCTGGTTGGACGCCCCCGCCCACGATGCCCCGCCCGATGTTGCAGCGACGGCTGAAGGGGGGGTGCTGCAGCCGCTGCAGCGTGTGCTCGAAGACACCGAGCGCCAGCACATTCGTCGCGCGCTGCAAATCGCGCAAGGCAGCGTGGGGCGCACGGCCGAGATGCTCGGCATCAGCCGCAAGACCTTGTGGGAAAAGATGCGACGCTTGGGCTTGAGTGCCTAGCCCGCCGCTCTGTCCGTCGCCTGCTTGTATGGCCGCGCTGCTTTCGTGTCCATGGGCAAGGCGGGGTGTCTGTGTGCGCCGAGGAGGGGTCCGTCCGCAGTTTTGCTAAACTGAAGTGAATGTTTGTTCACTTCTGGGGATGGGTATGCAGAGCGGGTTTTCCTCAGACCTGCCGCTGGGCGTGCTCTACGTCGATTTCAATGCCTACTTTGCTTCGGTCGAGCAACAGCTTCGGCCCGCGCTGCGGGGTCGGCCAGTCGGCATCGTGCCCGTGCTGGCAGAGACCACTTGCTGCATCGCAGCCAGCTACGAGGCCAAAGCCCTGGGGATTACGACCGGCACGCCGGTGTATGAAGCGCGCCGGCTTTGCCCGGATATCGTGTTGCTCGAAGCCCGACCCGCGGTGTATGTCGAGATGCATCACCGCCTCGTCGAAGCCGTTGAGTCCTGTACGCCGGTTGGCCGGGTGTGGTCGATCGACGAGATGGCCTGCCCTCTGAGCGGCTCGCAGCGGCAGCGCGACAAGGCGCAGGCACTGGCCCTGCGCATCAAGCGAACCATTGCGCGCACGGTGGGTGAGCACCTGCGTTCGTCGATCGGCATCGCGCCGAACACCTTCTTGGCCAAGATCGCTTCGGACATGCACAAGCCCGATGGTCTGACCGTACTCGAAGCCTGTGATCTGCCGCAAGCGTTGTATCGCCTCGATCTCGGCGATATTCCTGGCATCGGCCGCGCGATGAAAACCCGGTTGCAGCAGCACGGCATTGCGACGGTCGAGCAGCTTTTCGCCCTCAAGCCGGCCCAATTGCGTGCGGCTTGGGGAAGCATCGAGGGCGAGCGCATGTACGCCCGGCTACGTGGCGCAGAATTGGCCCCCAGCGACGGTCCGCGCGCCTCTGTAGGACATTCGCATGTGCTGCCCCCAGCGCTGCGCACCGATGCCGCGGCTTATTCGGTGCTGAATCGGCTGCTGCAAAAAGCGGCCATGCGCCTGCGCAGCCATGGGCTGGTTGCGGCCCGCTTGACGGTTCGTATCCGCTTTCGCCAGCAGGGCCAGATCTGGGGCTGGCATGCCGAAGCCAAGCTCGATCCCACCGCGCACACCCGCACGTTGTTGGCCGCCCTGGCCGATTTATGGCGCCAGCGACCGCAGACCTGCGCCGAACCTTTCGCGGTCGGCGTCTCGCTGACCCGGTTGTTCGGCTGCGAGCAGCGCTCGTGCGATCTGTTCGCGGACGCGCAAAAAGCCGACCGCCTCGATGCCACCTTGG
>CALEDU010000015.1 GCA_937949455.1 uncultured Tepidimonas sp.
GGCTACTTCCTGATCGTGTCGGACTTCATTCAGTGGGCCAAGACGCACGGCTGCCCGGTTGGGCCGGGGCGCGGCTCCGGTGCAGGGTCGCTCGTGGCCTATGCGCTCAAAATCACCGATCTCGATCCGCTGCGCTACAACCTGCTGTTCGAGCGCTTCCTCAACCCTGAGCGGGTGTCGATGCCGGACTTTGACATCGATTTTTGCCAGATCAACCGCGACCGCGTCATCGACTATGTCAAGGACAAGTATGGCAAGGATGCGGTCAGCCAGATCGCCACCTTTGGCACCATGGCCGCGCGCGCCGCGATCCGCGATGTGGGCCGGGTGCTGGACTTCGCCTACGGCTTTTGCGACGGCATCTCCAAGCTCGTGCCCAACAAGCCGGGAATGAGCGTCACGCTGCAGTACCCGCCCAACCCCAAAAAAGAGGGCGACAAAAACCACTATGCCATCGAGATGGAGCCGCTGCTGGCCGAGCGTGTGCAGAAGGAGGAGGAGGTGCGCCTGCTGATCGAACTGGCGCAAAAGCTCGAAGGCCTGACGCGCAACGTCGGCATGCACGCCGGCGGCGTGCTCATCGCACCAGGCAAGCTCACCGACTTTTGTCCGCTGTACCAGCAGCCTGGCAGCACGTCCACCGTCAGCCAGTACGACAAAGACGACGTCGAGGCGGTCGGGTTGGTCAAATTCGACTTCCTTGGCCTGGCAACGCTGACGATCCTGGAGCTGGCCAAGGCATTCATCGTCGCGCGCCACCCGGACCAGCGCGACTTTGCGTTCGAGCGCATTCCGCTGGACGACGCGGCCACGTATGCGTTGTTCCAACAGGGCCGCACCGAGGCGGTGTTCCAGTTCGAATCGCGCGGCATGCAGGCCATGCTGCGCGATGCCAAACCCACCCGGCTGGAGGATCTGATCGCCCTCAACGCCCTGTACCGCCCGGGTCCGATGGACCTGATCCCCAGCTTCGTCGCGCGCAAGCACGGCCGCGAACCGGTGGAGTACCCCCACCCACTGGTGGAGCCGGTGTTGGCCGAGACCTACGGCATCATGGTCTACCAGGAGCAGGTCATGCAGACCGCCCAGGTGCTGGGCGGCTACAGCCTAGGGGGCGCCGACCTGCTGCGCCGCGCCATGGGCAAGAAAAAGCCCGAGGAGATGGCCAAGCACCGCGAGATCTTTCGAGCGGGCGCGGCCAAAAACGGCATCGGCCAGGACAAGGCCGACGAGATCTTCGACCTGATGGAGAAGTTCGCCGGCTACGGCTTCAACAAGTCGCACGCGGCGGCCTACTCCCTGCTGGCCTACTACACGGCATGGCTGAAGGTTCACTACACGGCCGAGTTTTTCTGTGCCAACATGACCGTCGAGATCGACGACACCGACAAGCTCAAGGTGCTCGTCGAGGATGCGCAAAGCTTTGGCATCCGGTTTCAGGGACCAGACATCAACCGCGGAACCTACCGCTTCGAGCCCGTCAGCGACCGTGAGATCCGCTACGGGCTGGGTGCGGTCAAGGGCACGGGCCAGCAGGCGATCGACGCCATCGTGGCCGCACGCGAAGGCCGCGGCGTGGGGCCCAGCGGGCAGGTCGTGGGGCCGTTTACCAGTTTGTTTGATTTTTGCTCGCGCGTGGACCGCGCCCGTGTCAACAAGCGCACGGTCGAAGCGCTGATCAAGGCCGGTGCCTTCGACGGCCTGCATCTCAACCGCGCTGCGCTCTTGGCCTCGCTGGACCGCGCCTTCGAATGGGCTGCTGCCCAGGAGGCCAACGCGTTGCAGGGCGGGCTGTTCGATGCGCCTGGGGCTCAGGGGCATGGTCGCGCCGCCGAGACGCCGCCGCTGGTCGATGCGCTGCCCTGGGGGGTCAAGGAACGCCTGGCGCACGAAAAGGCCGCGCTGGGGTTTTACTTCTCCGGCCACCTGTTCGACGAGGTGGAGGCGGAGGTGCGCCGCTTTGCCAAGGTGCGCCTGGCGGATGTCGTGGACAGCCGCGAGACGTTCCTGGTCGCGGGCATCGTGATTGACCTGCGGATCATCAACGGTCAGCGGGGCAAGGTCGCCCTCTTCAAGCTCGACGACAAGAGCGCCGTGCTGGAGGCCACTGCCGACGAGGGGCTGATCCAGGCCCACCGCAACCTGCTCAAGGACGACGAACTGGTCATTGCGCAGGTGCTGGCCCAGCCGGACCGCTTCACGGGCGGATTGCGGCTGAAGGTGCAACAGCTCTGGGACCTGCCGACCGCCCGCTGCCGCTTCGGCAAATACCTGCGCGTGGTGGTCAATGGCCGGGAGCCGGACATTGCCGCTCTGGTGCGGGACTTTCCGCCCCAGCGCGAAATGACCGAGCATGGTGAGCTGCTGCGAGCATTGCCGGTGCGGCTGGCCGTCTGGCGCGATACGGCGCGCTGCGAGCTGCAATTGGACGACCGCGCCAGCTTTTATCCGACCGACGCCGCCCTGGCACGCTGGATGGCCCAGGCGCACGAGCAGCGGGCCGAAATCGTGTACGACTGATCACTCGTTGGGCCGAAAAACCAGGATCAGCGTCGGGGGCACACGGCCATTTTCGCCGCGCGGCAGGCGCGCGGTGCGCTCGATCGCGCGCAGCACGGCGTCGTCCCAGGCGCGGTGGCCGCTGGATGTGAGGAGCCGGCTGCTCAAAATCGTGCCGTCGGGCAGGGTGCGGACCTCCACCTCGGCGCGCGGATTGCCCGGTACGGTATCGGCAAAGACGATATTCGGGCGGATGTGCGCCACCAGCCGGCCGGCGTAGCTGGCCGAAGGGCCCGTATCGCGCTGCGCCGTGCCGCGGTCCTGCGCGCCACCGGTGGCATTGGCCTGGCCCAGCATGCGTTCCAGATTGCGCTGGCGCTCGGCCTCCAGTTGCGCCTGCTCGCGCGCGGCTTTCTCCTGCGCGGCCTTTTCGCGTTCGGCTTTCTCCCGACGGGCTTTTTCCAAGGCGGCTTTCTCTTGGGCCCGTCGCTCGGCTTTTTCCTGCGCAACGCGTTGCTCCGCCAGCCGGCGGGCTTCCTCGCGGTGCCGCTGCTCCTCGCGCTGACGCTGCGCGGCGATGTCGGCGTCTCGGAGCACCGGCTCTGCCACCGGCGGGGCGGCTGGAGCGGGTGGCGGCGCGGAGCGGACAGGAGGGGGCGGGGCTGGGGGTTCGGGGGGGGGCTCCTGCGCGCGCGGGGCGGCCACCTGCGGCAGCGCCGACCACAGCTCGGCCGAGGCGACCGTGGCCGTCTCGCGCCGCCAGGCCAAGCCCCAGGCCAGCGCCAGCGCCAGCAACCCGTGGGCCAGCAGCGCCAGCGCCCATG
This sequence comes from uncultured Tepidimonas sp., assembly GCA_937949455.1. Lineage (GTDB taxonomy): Bacteria > Pseudomonadota > Gammaproteobacteria > Burkholderiales > Burkholderiaceae_C > Tepidimonas. The sequence continues at coordinate 3,324 of CALEDU010000015.1, forward strand.
GCACCCAGCCGCCCCGCGGGCGCGGTGGACTCAGGTCCAAATCGTCGGCTGTCGTCTGCATCGCGGGGATCGAGTCAACGGGCTGCGGCGTCGCTCTGTACCGACAAGCCGATGCGGGCCACACCGGCGCGCTGCAGGGCATCCATCACCTGCATCACCTGTTCATAGGCCACGCGTTTGTCGCCGCTGATGATGACGGGCACGCTCGCCTGTACATCCGCCCCCGGCCTCCCCTGTAGGGCCTGCACGCGCGCGGGCAAATCTTTGAGGGTGACCACATCACTCTCGCTGCTGCCGCGAGCGCTGTCGCGCAGCCGCAGGCGACCGTCACGTTCCACAATCACCTGGACGAAACGGTCCGGCTGGCGGGCCGCCTGACCGACGCTGGGCAGCTCGACCTGGCTGGGCACGATCAGCGGGGCGGTCACCATGAAGATGATCAACAGCACCAGCATCACATCGATGAAGGGCACCATGTTGATCTCGGTGATCGCGCGGCGGCCGCCTTGTCTGCGAGGGGCGATGGCGGGCATGCGGGGCGGTCCTTTGGATCGGGAAAAACGGCGTGCGTGTCAGTGGCCGGCTGGTGCCACGCCGGCATGGCGGTGCAGGATGTTCGAGAACTCTTCGATGAAGGTCTCGAGCCGGTTGGCCAAGCGATCGATGTCGTGCGCGAACCGGTTGTAGGCCAGCACAGCCGGAATGGCCGCGAACAGACCGATGGCAGTGGCCACCAGTGCCTCGGCGATGGCGGGGGCCACGGTGGCGAGCGTCACCTGGGTGAGCGCCGCCAAACCGGTGAAGGCATGCATGATGCCCCAAACCGTGCCAAACAGGCCAATATAGGGTGACACCGACCCCACCGAGCCCAGGAAAGATAGGTTGACTTCGAGGGCGTCGAGCTCGCGCTGATAAGCGGCGCGCATGGCGCGGCGAGCACCATCGAGCAGCGCGTCGGGCTGAGTGATGCGGCGCTCGCGCAGCTTTTGAAATTCGCGCATGCCGCTGGCAAAGATGCGCTCCATCGGGCTGCCCTCGCGGGCGTTGCGCGCGGCCGCGGCGTACAAATCCTGCAGATTGCCGCCAGACCAGAACTCGCGCTCGAAGTCATCCGTCAGGTGCCGCACGCGTTTGAGGGCAAATATCTTGCGGAAGATCGCCGCCCAGCTCGTCACCGAAACCCCAATCAATACCACGACCACCGCCTGGACCACCCAGGAGGCGTTGAGCATCAGCTCGACGATGGAAAAGTCATGCGTCATGCGCAAAGATCCTTTTCGGATGCGGCTGGCGGGGCGGCGATGAGTGTCGGGGCCAGGGCTGCTTTCACCTCAGCAGGCAAGCGGCCCGGGCGCATCGACTCAGCCTCCACCCAGCCGATGCGTACCGTCCCTTCGCACAGCAGCGCCGGGGTCGGGTCGCAGCGCCACGCCTGTTGTTGCAGTGTCAACGAGGCCCGCCCGAGTTCCCGGATGCGGGTGCGGATGTCCAGCCGGTCGTCCAAGCGCGCCGGACGCAGATAGCGCGCCTCGGCTGTGCTGACGACGAACATGCCCCCCGTGCGCTCGCGCAGCGCCTGCTGCCCCAGGCCCAGGCCGCGCAGCCATTCGGTGCGCGCCCGCTCGAAAAACTTCAGGTAATTGGCGTAGTAG
>CALEDU010000016.1 GCA_937949455.1 uncultured Tepidimonas sp.
CGCAGCGCTCAAGGGCATCGCGGACGGCACCATCGACATCGTGGTCGGCACACACAAGCTGCTGTCGGAAAAGACCCAGTTCAAGAACCTGGGGCTGTTGATCATCGACGAAGAGCACCGCTTTGGCGTGCGCCACAAGGAGGCCATCAAGGCGCTGCGCGCCGAGGTGGATGTGCTGACGCTGACGGCCACCCCCATTCCGCGCACACTCGGCATGGCGCTGGAGGGGCTGCGCGATCTGTCGGTGATTGCCACGGCACCCCAGCGACGGCTGGCGATCAAGACCTTCGTGCGCGAAGAGAGCGCGGGTGTCATTCGCGAGGCGGTGCTGCGCGAGCTCAAGCGCGGCGGGCAGGTGTACTTCCTGCACAACGAGGTGGAAACCATCGAGAACCGTCGCGCCAAGCTGGCGCAGCTGCTGCCCGAGGCGCGCATCGGCATCGCCCACGGCCAAATGCCCGAGCGGGAGCTGGAGCGCGTGATGCGCGACTTCGTGGCCCAGCGCTTCAACCTGCTGCTGTGCTCGACCATCATCGAGACTGGCATCGACGTGCCCACCGCCAACACCATCGTCATCAGCCGTGCCGACAAGTTTGGCCTGGCGCAGCTGCACCAGTTGCGCGGGCGCGTCGGCCGCAGCCACCACCAGGCCTACGCCTATCTGCTGGTGCCCGACATCGAGGGCTTGACCAAGCAGGCCGCGCAGCGGCTGGAGGCCATCCAACAGATGGAGGAGCTGGGCAGCGGCTTCTACCTGGCGATGCACGACCTGGAAATCCGCGGTGCCGGCGAGGTACTGGGCGAGAGCCAGAGCGGCAACATGATGGAAGTGGGCTTTCAGCTCTACAACGAGATGCTGGCCGAGGCCGTGCGCAGCCTGCGCGAGGGCAAGGAGCCCGACCTGCTCAAGCCCCTGGCGGCAACCACCGAAATCAACCTGCACGCCCCGGCCCTGCTGCCGCAGGATTACTGTGGCGATGTGCATCTGCGCCTGAGCTTTTACAAGAAACTCGCCACCGCCAAGACCAACGAGCAGATCGATGCGCTGGTCGAAGAAATCGTCGACCGCTTTGGCAAACTGCCTCCGCCCGCGCACAACCTGATCGATGTGCACCGCCTGCGCGTGCTGGCCAGCCGCTACGGGGTGGTCAAGATCGACGCCGCCCCGTCGCATGTGCTGATCAGCTTTCGCCCCAACCCGCCGGTGGACCCGATGCGCATCATCGAGCTGGTGCAAAAGAACCGCCAGGTCAAACTGGCGGGCAATGACCGCCTGAAGATCGAGCGCGCCTTGCCGGAACCCTCGGCGCGTGTCCAGTTGGTGCGCGACGTGCTGCGGTCGCTGGGTCAACCCCTGACCGCCGAGACCGCATGACCCCCGCCGATACGCCCTATCCTGCCTCACGATAATCCTGCCCATGACCATGCTGAGCGACATCGCCCCCGGCCTCGCGGTTCGGGGCATCACACCGCCGCTGCGCCTGCGCGACTTCAAGCTGATTGCCTTCGACATGGACTCCACGCTGATCAATATCGAGTGCGTGGACGAGATTGCCGACGCCGCCGGGCGCAAGGCCGAGGTCGCCGCCATCACCGAGGCCGCGATGCGCGGCGAGATCACCGACTACAAGGAAAGCCTGCGCCGCCGCGTGGCGCTGCTGGCGGGCGTGCCGGCGCAGCATCTGGAGGATGTGTATCGCCAACGCCTCCGGCTCAACCCGGGCGCGGCGGAGCTGGTGCTGGCGTGTAAGGGAGCAGGTCTCAAGGTGCTGCTGGTCAGCGGGGGCTTTACCTTCTTCACCGATCGGCTGCGCGAGCGGCTGGCGCTGGACTTCGCGCGCAGCAACCGGCTGGAAATCGTCGATGGGTGCCTGACCGGCCGGCTCCTGGACCAGCACTGGGGTGACATCTGCGACGGCGCCGAGAAGCGTCGCACGCTGCTGCAGGCGTGCGATCTGATCGGCTGCGCGCCGGGGCAGGCCATCGCCATGGGCGACGGTGCCAACGACCTGGAGATGATGGCCGCTGCCGGCCTGGCGGTGGCCTACCGCGCCAAGCCCAAGGTACGCCAACAGGCCCACGTCGCCATCGACATGGGCGGGCTGGATCGGCTGCTGGAGGTCGTGCGGCCCTGAGCGACCCGCCGTTTTCGCACGGTCAAACCGGCTCCGGCACGCTCGGCAGACCGGACAGTGCCATGGCCAGCTCGCGTTCATCGTAGGTCTCGTCCTTGAGCTCGCCGGCGAAGTACTTCTGATACGCGGCCATGTCGAAGTGGCCGTGGCCGCACAGGTTGAACAGGATCGTCTCGCTCCTGCCCTCGCGCTTGCAGCGCAGCGCCTCCTCGATCGCGCCCTTGACGGCGTGGTTGGCTTCCGGCGCCGGCACGATGCCTTCGCTGCGCGCGAACAGCACACCGGCCTCGAAACACTGGGTCTGCGTGTAGGCCACCGCTTCGATCAGCCCCAGCTCTTTCAGGTGCGACACCAGCGGCGCCATGCCGTGGTAGCGCAGCCCGCCAGCGTGGAACGGCGGCGGCGTGAAGGTCGACCCCAGCGTGTGCATCTTGGTCAGTGGCGTCAGGTGCGCCGTGTCGCCAAAGTCGTAGGCGTACTTGCCGCGCGTCAGCGACGGGCAGGCGGCCGGCTCCACCGCGACGATGCGCGGCCGCGCCCCACCGCGCAGCCCGTGGCCGATGAACGGGAAGGCGATACCAGCAAAGTTGCTGCCACCGCCGGTGGCGCCGACGATCACGTCCGGCCAGGCATCGGCCATCTGCAGCTGCTCCATCGCCTCCAGGCCGATGACCGTCTGGTGCAGCAACACATGGTTGAGCACCGAGCCGAGCGCGTACTTGGTGTCCTCGCGCTGCGCGGCCAGCTCCACCGCTTCGGAAATGGCGATGCCCAGGCTGCCGGGGTGGTCCGGCCGCTGCGCCAACACGCGCCGGCCGTATTCCGTCTCGGTGGACGGCGACGGCAGGCAGCGCGCGCCGTAGGTTTCCATCACGGCACGGCGGTAGGGCTTTTGGTCGTAAGACACGCGCACCTGGAACACCAACACCTCCAGCCCGAACAGCTGGCCCGCAAACGACAGCGACGTGCCCCACTGGCCGGCGCCGGTCTCGGTCGTCAGGCGCCGGGTGCCGGCCTGTGCGTTGTAGAACGCCTGCGGCACGGCGGTGTTGGGCTTGTGGCTGCCGGCCGGGCTGACGCCCTCGTACTTGTAGAAGATTTTGGCTGGTGTGCCCAGCGCCTTCTCCAGCCGGTGGGCGCGAAACAGCGGACTGGGCCGCCACAGGCGGTAAATCTCGCGCACCGGCTCGGGGATCTCGATCTCGCGCTCGCTGCTGACCTCCTGCAGAATCAGCTCCAACGGAAAGAGCGGCGCCAGGTCATCGGGGCCGACCGGCTGCAGCGTTGCCGGGTGCAGCACCGGCGGCGGGGCCTTGGGCAGGTCCGCAGCGATGTTGTACCAGTACTTGGGCATCCGGCTTTCCTGCAGCAGGAACTTGGTCGGCGTCGTCACGGGGGGATCTCCTCGAGGGTCGGATACGGTAAGGGGGTGCCCTGGCACAATGGCACCATGGGCCGCATCCGCCATTTTGTACGCGAAGCTTCGATCACCCTGACGCTAGCACTCGGGGTTTTCCTGGGGGTGCAGGCATGGATGACGCGCGCCACGCCCGAGCGTTGGGCACCCGAGGGCACGCTGGCGTGGCTGCTGCCGGACGGCACCGAAGGCCGCGGCAGCTGGGCCGACCTGCGCGCCCAGCTCGGCGCCGGCGCCGGTTCGCCCGTGGCGCTGCACATCTGGGCCACTTGGTGCAGCATCTGCCGCGCCGAGGAAGGCACTGTCACCGCGCTGGCCGCCGACCGCCCGCTGGTAACGCTGGCCACGCGCAGCGGCGATGCGGCCGCCGTGCGAGCTTACCTGCGCCAGCGCGGGCTGCCGTGGATCACGGTGCTGGACGCAGACGGGCAGCTCGCCGCGGCGCACGGCTGGCGCTCGGTGCCGGTGTTTGCGGTGCTGGACGCCGGCGACCGCCTGCGCCATGTCACCGTCGGCTACACCACCGGCGTCGGCATGCGGCTCAGGCTGTGGGCGGCCACGCTGCGGTCGCCAGGCGCAGCTGGTTGATCAACCCAGCGCCGCTGCCAGCCGCTGCACGCCTTCCCGAATGCCCGCCTCGTCCACCGTCGCAAAGCTCAGCCGCAGTGTCGCCGGATCCGGATCGCGGGCGAAAAACGGTGCCCCCGGCACGAAAGCCACGCCCTGCTCGATCGCCCGGCGGGCCAGCTCGCCGCCGTCTGTCGTCTTGCCGCCCGCACCGGTCAGCCGCGCCCAGACGAACAGCCCGCCGCGCGGCGGCACGAAGTCGATCGCCGCCCCCAGCGACTGCCGCAGCGCATCCACCATCGCCGCGGCGCGGCGGGCGTAGATGCCGCGCACGCGTGCCATGGTCTGCGGCATGCGGCCGCTGGCGAGATACTGCGCCGCCGTCGCCTGCGCAAAGGTGCTGGTGTGCGCGTCGCTGAACTGCTTGCACATCGTCGCCTTGGCCAACAGCTCGGCTGGGGCCACCATCCAGCCGATGCGCAGGCCCGGTGAGAGCACCTTGCTCAAGCTGCCGCAGTACACCAGGCACTCCCGGCTGCCAGGCACCTCGGGGCTGAGCGCCAGCAGGCTTGGCGGTGGCGCAGCGTCGAAGTAGAGATCGCCGTACGGATCGTCCTCCACCACCAGCGTGCGCGTGCGCACCGCCAGCTCCAGCACGCGGCGGCGGCGCTCCAGGCTCATCTGCGCACCGCTTGGGTTGCCAAACGTCGGGATCAAGTAAATGAATTTGGGGCGGTGCTGCTCGATCAGGCGCTCCAGCGCCTCGACATCGGCGCCCTGCCCGTCCACCGGCACCGTGAGCAGCTGCGCGCCATAGAG
>CALEDU010000017.1 GCA_937949455.1 uncultured Tepidimonas sp.
GAAGGCCGGGTGCGCCGACAGGTCGAAGCGCCCGTGGCGCACCAGCTCCTCGGCGAACAGCCGGCGTGTCAGCTCGGCATCACGCCCCAGCAGGTCGAAGACGAAGCGCTCGAAATTGCTCGCCTTGCTGATGTCCATCGAGGGGCTGGAAGTCTCGTAGGTGTCGGCGCTGCTGCGCACGCGGTAGACCCCGGTGCGGAAGAACTCGTCCAGCACGTCGTTCTCGTTGGTGGCCACCACCAGATGCTCGATCGGCAGCCCCATCATGCGCGCGATGTGGCCGGCACAGACGTTGCCGAAGTTGCCGCTCGGCACGGTGAAGCTGACGCGCTCATCGTCGCGCTCGGTGGCCTGGATCCAGCCAGCAAAGTAATACACCACCTGCGCCAGCAGGCGCGCCCAGTTGATCGAGTTGACGGTGCCGATGCGATAGCGCCGCTTGAACTCCAAGTCGGCACTGACCGCCTTGACGATGTCCTGACAGTCGTCGAATACGCCTTCGATGGCCAGGTTGTGGATGTTGGGGTCCTGCAGGCTGTACATCTGCGCCTGCTGAAACGGGCTCATGCGCCCGTGGGGGCTGAGCATGAAGACGCGGATGCCGCGCTTGCCGCGCATCGCGTACTCGGCGGCGCTGCCGGTGTCGCCGCTGGTGGCGCCCAGGATGTTGAGCGTCTCGCCGCGGCGCGCCAGTTCATACTCGAACAGCTGGCCGAGCAGCTGCATCGCCATGTCCTTGAACGCCAGCGTGGGCCCGTTGGACAGCGCCTGCAGCCACAGGCCGTTTTCCAGGTGGCGCAGGGGCACGATCTCGCCAGTACCAAACACCTCGGCGGTGTAGGTGCGCCGCAGCAACACGCGCAAATCCTCGGCCGGGATGTCGTCGATGTACAGGCGCAGGATCTCGAACGCCAGCTCGGCGTAGCCCTGCTCATGGTAGGTGCGGCGCAGGCGAGCCAGATCCGCCGCCTCGAGGCGGGGATAACGCTCCGGCAGGTACAGGCCGCCATCGGGCGCCAGCCCCTCCAACAGGATGTCGCTGAAACGCCGGCGTTCGGGGTGGCCGCGTGTGGACAGGTACAGCATCAGGCCAGCTCCTCCTTGCGGATGCGCACGATCGGCGCCAGCACCGTCGGCAGCGCCTGCATCACTGCCAGCGCAGCATCCATGGTGCCTTCGGCGGTGTCGTGCGTCAAGATGATCAGGTCGGTTTGCGTGCTGCCCTCGCCGCCAACCTGGTCGGCCTCGCGCTGCAGCACGGCATCGATGCTGATGCCGGCGCGGGCCAAAATCCCCGTGACCTCGGCCAGTACGCCCGGCTGATCGGCCACGCGCAGGCGCAGGTAATAGCCGGTGACCACCTGGGCCATCGGCACCACGGTCAGGTCACTCATCGCGTGCGGCTGGAACGCCAGATGCGGCACGCGGTGCTGTGGGTCGGCCGTATGCAGGCGCGTCACGTCCACCAGGTCGGCGATCACCGCGCTGGCGGTGGGTTCGCTGCCCGCCCCCTTGCCGTAGTAGAGCGTGGTGCCAACGGCATCGCCCTGCACGACGACGGCGTTCATCGCCCCCTCGACGTTGGCGATCAAGCGTTTGGCTGGCACCAGCGTCGGGTGCACACGCAGCTCCACGCCACCGTCCACCCGCTTGGTGATGCCCAGCAGCTTGATGCGGTAGCCAAGCTGCTCGGCGTAGCGGATATCGGCGGCCTGCAGCTTCGTGATGCCCTCCACATAGGCCTTGTCGAACTGCACCGGCACGCCAAAGGCCAAAGCACACATCAGCGTGGCCTTGTGTGCGGCATCGATGCCCTCGATGTCGAAGGTCGGGTCGGCCTCGGCATAGCCCAGGCGCTGCGCTTCCTTCAGCACGACCTCGAAGTCCAGCCCCTTGTCGCGCATCTCCGACAGGATGAAGTTGGTCGTGCCGTTGATGATGCCGGCCACCCACTGGATGCGGTTGGCCGTCAGCCCTTCGCGCAGCGCTTTGATGATCGGAATGCCACCGGCCACCGCCGCCTCGAACGCCACCATCACGCCCTTGGCTTGGGCGGCGGCAAAAATCTCGCTGCCGTGCACCGCCAGCAGTGCCTTGTTGGCCGTCACCACGTGCTTGCCGGCCTCGATGGCTTCCATCACCAACTGGCGCGCAATGCCGTAGCCGCCGATCAGCTCGACCACGATATCGATGGCCGGATTGGCGATGATTGCGCGCGCATCGGCCACCACTTGTGCCGCATCGCCCACGATCGAGCGCGCGCGCTCGGTATCCAGGTCGGCCACCATCGTGATCGCAATGCCGCGGCCGGCGCGGCGGCGGATTTCCTCCTGGTTGCGCTGCAGCACGCGAAAGACGCCGCTGCCGACGGTGCCGATGCCGAGCAGGCCGACTTGGATGGGGGGAAGGTTGCTCATGGTCGCGGTTGCCAAGGTCATGAAAATCTGGGGAGTTATCGAAAATCACTCGGTGCCGTAGCGGCGCCTCAGGTGGCCCAGGAAGCGCGCAATGCGCCCGATCGCCTCGGCCAGGTCGTCCTCATGCGGCAAAAACACCAGCCGGAAGTGGTCCGGCGTCGGGTAGTTGAAGCCCGTGCCCTGCACGATCAGCACCTTCTCCTCGGCCAGCAGGTCATAGGCAAACTGCTGGTCGTCCTGGATCGGGTAGATCTGCGGATCCAGGCGCGGGAACATGTACAGCGCCGCTTTGGGCTTGACGCAACTCACGCCCGGGATCTCGGTCAACATCCGGTGCGCCAGGTCGCGCTGGCGGCACAGCCGACCGCCCGGCGCCACCAGGTCGTTGATGCTCTGGTAGCCGCCCAGCGCGGTCTGGATCGCCAACTGCCCCGGCGTGTTGGCGCACAGCCGCATCGAGGCCAGCATGTTGAGGCCCTCGATGTAGTCCTTGGCGCGGCGCTTGTCGCCCGAGACGATCATCCACCCGGCGCGGTAGCCGCACGAGCGGTAGTTCTTGCTCAGACCGTTGA
>CALEDU010000018.1 GCA_937949455.1 uncultured Tepidimonas sp.
GGCGCTGTCGGGGTTGAGGCGGACATAGACCGAGATGGTGATGACGTAGCCGACGGCGGCGAGGATGCCCGGTATGATCGCGGCGAGGAACAGCTTGGCGATGTTCTGCTCGGTGAGGATGGCGTAGATGACCAGCACCACCGAAGGGGGAATGAGGATGCCGAGCGTGCCGCCCGCGGCCAGACACGCCGTGGCCAGACCGCCGGAGTAGCCCGCGCGGCGCAGCTCGGGCAGCGCCACCTGCCCCATGGTGGCCGCCGTAGCCAGCGAGGAGCCACAAATGGCCCCAAACCCTGCGCAGGCCCCGACGGCAGCCATGGCGACGCCGCCCTTGTAGTGGCCGACCCAGGCCTCCGCCGCCTTGAACAGCGACCGCGACAGCCCCCCCAATGCGGCAAACTGCCCCATCAGCAGAAACAGCGGGATGACCGACAGGTTGTAATTGGAAAAGGCACTAAACGTGACCTGTTTGAGCTGATTGAGCAGTGGCACGGGCGTGCCGTACATCAGGTACGCCCCGACCAAACCGCACAAGGCCATGGCCAGTCCAATCGGCACCCGAATGAAAATCAGCGCCAGCAAGACCGGAAACGACCACGCAGCCAGTTCGATGCCCGTCATCTCAGTGCACCCTTGCGGATTCGACTGACCAGCCCTCGGGATAGCGCGCCAGTCCGAGGCGGATCGCGGTCTGGCTGAGATAAGCCAGGCAGCCGATGACCGCACCGACGAAGCACACGGCATAAGCCCACCATACGGGCATTTGCAGGATGAAGGTGGTTTCCAGATACTCGCGCTTTTCGAGCATCCCGTCCCACAGCTTCCAGGTCAGCACCAACCACAAAGCCAGCATCAACCCATCGCTGACCAGCAAGATGGTTTTCTGCAGCGGGGCAGGCAGATGGTGGTAGAGCAGGTCTACGGTGGCGTGCCCGCCGCGCAGGTAGGTCCACGGCAGGAACAAAAATACCGCCACACCCGTGCCGATCTCCACCAATTCGAAATCGCCCGGCACCGGTCCAAGTCCCACGCCGGAAAGCGCCCGGCCGGTGATGCTGGCAATGCTCATCAGCGTGATGGCGCACAGCAGCAAGCCGCCGAGCATGGCCGAGCCGCGCGCGAGCCGAAAAACCCAACTCGTTATCTTCATGTTCTCGTCTGTGAAGGCAGCCCGCAGCGGGCTGCCAGCAACCAAGTGCGCACCGCCAAGGGGGCTGCGCGCACAACCGCTGCGACAGTTTACTGGGCGCAAACGTTACTCGGCACCATCGACCGGCCGACCGCGGGCGGGCCGTACCGTGCCGCGGCACTCACCCAGGCCAATGCGGGCCGCCCCAGGGGCTTCGCACCAGCCGCGCAGCACGACCGTGTCGCCGTCCTCCAAAAAGGTGCGCTGCTCGCCACTGGGCAGGCTCAGCGGTTGTTTGCCGCCGAGCGTGAGCTCGATGAAGGCCGCGGCCTGGTCGAGCGTCGGGCCGGACAGCGTGCCAGTGCCCAGCAAATCCCCAGGCTGCAGATTGCAGCCATTGACGGTGTGGTGGGCCACCATCTGCGCCACGGTCCAATAGGCATGGCGGTAGCTGGTTTGCGCCACCCTATGGTCGGCCATGCCCAGCTCGCGCATGCGCGGCGTCTGCCAGCCGATCGACAGACGGATGTCGAACGCCCCCTGCGCGCGGTTGATCGAATCGTCCAGATACGGCAGCAGTTGGGGGTCGGTGGCTGGCCGCTCGAGGGGGACGCGGTACGGTGCCAGCGCCTCCAGCGTCACGACCCAGGGCGAAATCGTGGTGGCGAAGTTCTTGGCCAGGAAAGGCCCGAGCGGCTGGTACTCCCAGGCCTGAATGTCGCGCGCCGACCAGTCGTTGAGCAGCACGACGCCAAACACATGTGCCTCGGCCTGCGACACTGGGATGGGCTCGCCCAGGGCATTGCCGGGGCCGACGAAGACGCCCAGCTCCAATTCGATGTCCAGCCGTCGGCTGGGCGCGAAGGTGGGCGCCTCGGCGTCCGGTGCTTTGATCTGTCCGCACGGACGGTGAAAGGCCTGCGGCGACACCCCGATGCTGGAGCTGCGGCCGTGGTAGCCGATGGGCAGCCATTTGTAGTTGGGCAGCAGCGGATTGTCGGGCCGGAACTGGCGACCGATGTTGGTGGCGTGGTGAATCGAGGTGTAGAAGTCGGTGTAGTCACCGATGCGCGCCGGCAGCCCGTACTCGGCCTCGGCCTGAGGCACCAAACAGGGCTCGACGGTGGCCCGCTGGGGGCTGCCCTCGCGCAGCGCCCGCGACAGGGCCAGCCGCAATGCGCTCCAGTGGGCCGGGCACAGAGCCATCAGCGCGTTGAGCTGCGGCTGCGCGGCCGCCGCCAGTGCTTCGGCGGCCAGCCCCTCGAAGGGGTGGGCCCGGTGCAGCGCCGCCAGATCGACGATGGCGTCGCCGATCGCCACCCCGCCGCGCCAGGATTCGCCGCGATCGCGCCGGCGAAAGCTGGCAAATGGCAGGTTTTGGATGGGAAAGTCGTGACCCGGGCGGTTCGCACCGTCCACCCAGCTGCGCAGGGCGGGGTCGTGGGTTTCGTTGAGCAAGGACATGGGCGGCAAGGGTGTGGGCGGGGTATCGCGCTCGAAGGCATCCGACCGGGGTGGCGTTCAGCCGGCCGTCGCGAGGGTGTTGGCGCGGGCCAGCGCGATCGCCTCGGACAACACGGCACGGTCGCCAATGTGGTTGGCCAAGATGAGCACGAGCTTGGCGAGGAACATCTCCGCCTGCTCGTCACCCAAATCGCGCTGGGCATTGATGAGTTCTTCGTAGAAAGCGTCGGGCTCGGCGATGTGGGGTTGGCGGTTCAAGGGCATGGCGGGTCTCCGAAGGAACGGGGCGTCGCGGAAAACGGCTCAGGCCAGGGCATGACCCAGCGCCCGGGCCAGCGCAGCCTCGACCGCCGCGCGGTCAAAGCGCCGCCAGCGCGCCGCGACATACTGGTCGGGGCGGATCAGATAGACCGTACCCGGGCGGCCATCGTAGCGCTGGGTCAGCACGCCGGCACGGTCGATCAGGTCGCGCCCGACCTGCAGGACCTGGGCCTCGACGCCGCCGGCGCGCACCGGCTCGGCCGGGCCAAAGCTCAGCAGCACGAAGCCGCGGCCCAATTGGTTGAGCAGCCAAGCCGGCTGGCCATTCACCTCGACCGGGGCATCGGCGCAGTTGGTGCCAGGGGTCATGCGGCCAGAGAACGGCTCAGCGGTCTCGGCATCGGGGGTGTTGAGCGGCGAGTGCACATAGGGCGTCGGCGTTGACAGGCGACCGCTGTTGACCAACGGGCGCACGAACGGCTCGGTACGCGCCAGCTCCAGCACCGCATTGCGCAGCCGCAGCGAGGTGCGGCTCTTGGGTGTGATGAAGTCCGTCGAGCGCGTGGAATTGAGCAGGTTGTCGTCGGCGGCAAAGGCCCGCTCGTCGTGGTAGGTGTCCAGCAGGGCCTCGGGCGCATCGCCATCCAGCACGGCCTTGAGTTTCCAGCTCAGGTTGTCGCAGTCCTGCACGCCGCTGTTGGCCCCGCGCGCACCAAACGGCGAGACCTGGTGCGCGGCATCGCCCGCGAAGATCACCCGCCCGTGGCGGAAGCGGTCGATGCGCCGGCAGGCAAACTGGTACACCGACACCCACTCCAGCTCGAATGGCACGTCTGGCCCGAGCATGGCCTGGATGCGCGGGATGACGCGCTCGGGCTTCTTCTCCTCGTTCGGATCGGCATCCCATCCCAGTTGGAAGTCGATGCGCCAGACGTTGTCACACTGTTTGTGCAGCAGCACGCTCTGGCCTCGGTGGAA
>CALEDU010000019.1 GCA_937949455.1 uncultured Tepidimonas sp.
CCGCCACCGATCTGGAGGTGGTGCCACTGAAGCACGCCATCGCCACCGACGTGGTCGGCTGGCTGCGCCAGCTGCTCGACGACGACGGCGCCCCTGGCCCCAACCGCACGCCCGGCGGGCCGCGCACCACCGTGCTGGCCGACCCGCGCAGCAACAGCCTGCTGCTGCGCGCCAGCCACCCGGCACGGCTGCAGCTGGCCAAGGCGCTGATCGAGCGGCTGGACCGCCCCAGCGCCGCCAGCGCGGCAGCCAACATCCACGTCGTCTATCTGCGCCACGCCGATGCGGCGCTGCTGGCCACCACGCTGCGTGCCGCGCTGGCCGCTGCCGGCACCCCGGGCGGCACGGACGGGGCAGTGGCCACCCCACCCGCCGCCCCGGCCACGGCACCGGCAGCCAACCCAGGGACCAGCAACCCAGGTCTTGGCGGTGCCACACGCGCGACCGCTGGCGGCACCGCGGCGACCGCTACGGCCGCGCCCACCGGCGGCCAGGTGCAGGCCGACACCACCAACAACGCCCTCATCATCACCGCCCCCGAGCCGCTGTACCGCGAGCTGCGGCGCGTCATCGACCTGCTGGATGTGCGCCGCGCGCAGGTCTACGTCGAAAGCCTGATCGCCGAAGTCAGCGCCGAGAAGGCCTCCGAGATCGGCGTGCAGTGGCAGAGCCTCATCGGCCGCAACGGCGACGGCACCATCGGGCTGCTCGGCACCAACTTCGGCAGCGGTGGCGCGAACATCCTCAACCTGGCCACCCAAAACGGCGGCCAGGGCCAGCTGCCCGCACCGGGCTTCAACGTCGGCCTGGCGCAGCGCATCGGTGGTACCTATGTGCTCAGCGCCCTGGCGCGCTTCCTCGAAACGCAGGGCGACGCCAACATCCTGTCCACGCCGAACCTGCTGACGCTGGACAACGAGGAGGCCAAGATCGTCATCGGCCAGAACGTGCCGTTCATCACCGGCCAGTACACCGCCAACAACAGCAACCAGGGCGCGGTCAACCCGTTCCAGACCATCGAGCGGCGCGACGTCGGCCTGACGCTGCGCGTGCGGCCGCAGATCAACGACCAGGGCACCGTCAAGCTGCAGATCTTCCAGGAAGTCAGCAGCGTGCTGCCGAGCTCGATCGGCAACCCAAGTGGCCTGATTACCAACAAGCGCTCGATCGAGTCCACCGTGATGGTGGAAGACGGCGGTATCGTCGTGCTGGGTGGGCTGCTGCAGGACGAGTATGGCGGCAGCCAGGACAAGGTGCCCGGATTGGGCGATGTGCCCGTGCTCGGCAACCTGTTTCGCAGCGAGAAGCGCTCACGCAAGAAAACCAACCTCATGGTTTTTTTGCGCCCGGTGGTGGTGCGCGACCAGCGCGCCGGCGACGCGCTGGCGCTGGACCGCTACCAGTGGATGCGCGGCATGCAGGTGCAGGCCCAGCCCGAGCCGAGCCGCCTGCACCCGATCCAGAGCGCGCCGGTACTGCCGCCCGCATGGCCCGGTGCCACCGCACCGACGGATGCCCCGCAGACCGGCGGGGCCCAACCCACCCTCGCCGCGCCCGCCCAATGAGCACCGCCCACCCGCTGCCCTACACTTGGGCGCGCGCCCACGGTGTGCTGCTGCACGTAGACCATGGCGAGCGCTGGCTGCTCGTGCGTGCCGATGCCACCAGCCGCTTGCCCACGGCACAGCTGGCGGCGATCGCAGAAGCCCAGCGCGTACATGGCCTTTGCCGACTACGGCGGGTGCTGCCTGCCGACTTCGACGCCCGGCTGCAGGCCGCCTACGCCGGCGACAGCGGCTCCAGTGCTGCTGCCATCGTCAGCGAGGTGGAAAGCGAAGTCGACCTGTCGCGCCTGATGCAGGAGCTGCCGCAGATCGAGGATCTGCTGGAGGCCACCGACGATGCGCCGATCATCCGCATGCTCAATGCGCTGCTGACACAGGCAGTGCGCGAGCGCGCCAGCGATATCCACATCGAACCCTACGAGCGCCACTCCAGCGTGCGCTTGCGCGTCGATGGCACACTGCGCGAGGTGGTGCAGCCCAATCGCGCGCTGCATGCGGCGCTGATCTCGCGCCTGAAAATCATGGCCGAGCTCGATATCGCCGAAAAGCGCTTGCCGCAAGACGGCCGCATCGCACTGCGGCTGGGCGGCCGCGCGGTGGATGTGCGCGTCTCCACGCTGCCCAGCGCCCACGGCGAACGCGCGGTGTTGCGGCTGCTGGACAAGTCCGGCGGACTGCTGAGCCTGGAAGCGGTCGGCATGCAAGGCGCCGCGCTGCAGGCGTTCGAGCGGCTGATCGCGCAGCCACACGGCATCGTGCTCGTCACCGGCCCCACCGGCAGCGGCAAGACCACCACCCTCTATGCAGCGCTGCAGCGTCTGGACGCGCAGCGGCTCAACATCATGACGGTGGAAGACCCGATCGAGTACGAACTGCCCGGCATCGGCCAGACCCAGGTCAATCCCAAAATCGACCTGACCTTTGCCAAAGCGCTGCGCGCGATCCTGCGCCAGGACCCGGACGTCATCATGATCGGCGAGATCCGCGACCACGAGACCGCGCAGATCGCCATCCAGGCGTCGCTGACCGGCCACCTGGTGCTGGCCACGCTGCACACCAACGACGCGCCCAGCGCCGTCACGCGCCTGGTGGACATGGGTATCGAGCCGTTCCTGCTGGCGAGTTCCCTGCTCGGCGTGCTGGCGCAGCGGCTGGTGCGCAAGGTCTGCCCGGCCTGCGGCGGCGCTGGCTGCGCCGAGTGCAGCCAGACCGGCTATGCGGGGCGCACCGGCCTGTTCGAGCTGATGCTGGTCGATGAGGGCCTGCGCGCCTTGATCCACGACCGCGCGCCAGAGGCTGCCCTGCGCGCGCATGCGCTGCAGCACGGCCTGGTGCCGCTGCGTCAGGCGGGCGACGCGCTGGTCGCGCAGGGCGTGACCAGCGCCGAGGAAGTCTGGCGCGTCACTCGCGACTGAAGCTCGCCTGCGATGCCAACCTTTCGCTATCTGGCCCTCGACACACACGGACGACGCCAGCGCGGCACGCTGGTGGCCGAACATGCGCGCGCCGCGCGAACCCAACTGCGCGCTCAAGGGTTGGTACCGCTGCAAGTGGCGGGCAGCGACGAGGCGATCCCAGCCCGCGGCGGCATGCACCGTTGGCCAGCGGCACGGCTGGCGACATGGACACGGCAATTGGCCACCCTGGTCGACAGCGGTCTGCCACTGGAGCGAGCGCTGGCCGAACTGGCACGTGCGGCCGACGATGCGTCGCAGCAGGCGCTGGTCGCCGCGCTGCGCGCCGAGGTCCACGCTGGCAGCACATTGGCCGCTGCTCTGGCGCGCCACCCGCGCGTGTTCGATGCGCCGTACCGCGCGGTGGTGGCCGCCGGCGAGGCCAGCGGCCGCCTGGGCACCGTGCTGCAGCGCCTGGCCGACGAGCGCGAGGCCGCCGAGGCGCTGCGCCAACGCATCCTGTCGGCCCTGCTGTACCCGGCCATCGTCACGGCATTCGCGCTGGCCATCGTCGTGTTTCTGATGACATATATCGTGCCACAAGTGGCCCAGGCGTTTGCGAGCAGCCAGCGCGCGCTGCCAACGCTGACGGTGCTCGTGCTGCGCACCAGCGCCTGGCTGCGCAGCTGGGGCTGGGCACTGCTGCCGCTGCTGGCTGCGGCGATCGCAGCCTGGCGGCTGGCGCATCGGCAGCCCGCAGCGCGGCTGGCACTGGACCGTGCCTGGCTGCGCCTGCCTTTGCTGGGCCGACTGACGCGCCAGCTCGACATCACGCGGCTGGCTGCAACCTTGGCGTTGTTGGTACAGGCAGGTGTGCCGCTGCTGCGTGCACTGGCCACCGCCGCCGACACGCTGCGCAACTCCGCGCTGCAGCACGACGTGCACGAGGCGCTGGCACTGGTGCGCGAAGGCGCGCCGCTGGCCGCGGCATTGGCTACGCGCCCGGCGCTGGCCGGGCTGCTGGTGACGTTTGCGCGGCTGGGTGAGGAAACTGGCCAGCTCGGCCCTCTGCTGCAACGGGCCGCGCAACAGCTGACCGACGACGCCCAGCGCCGCCTGCTGCGGCTGACCACTTGGCTGGAGCCGTTGCTGATCATCGCCATGGGCGGTGTGGTACTGCTGATCGTGCTGGCGGTGATGCTGCCGATCATCCAACTCAACCAACTGGTGCGCTGACCATGGCCATGCTCCCCCCCCTCGGCGACGGCTGGCTACCCGAAGCTCGCCACGTGCCCTCACCGAACCACGGGCCACGCCCGGCGGGTGTCGCGCCATGGCTCGTCGTACTGCACAGCATCAGTCTGCCGCCAGGCCAGTACGGCGGCCCGTGGATCGAGCAACTGTTCACCAACACGCTGGACTGGGAAGCCCACCCCTATTTCCGGAGTATCCGCGGGCTAGAGGTCTCGGCCCACTTCCTGATCCGGCGTGACGGCCAGTGGCTGCAGTTCGTCGCGCTGGACCGTCGCGCCTGGCACGCCGGCCGCTCGTGTTGGCAGGGACACGACGATTGCAATGACTTCTCGGTTGGCATCGAGCTGGAGGGACTGGAGGGCGACACCTTCACGGACGCACAGTACGCAGCGCTTGCCACGCTGCTGCAGGTGCTGCGTGCGCGCCTGCCAACGCTGCGAGCAGTGGCCGGGCACGAACATATCGCCCACGGGCGCAAGCGCGATCCCGGCCCTGGCTTCGACTGGGCGCACCTGATTCGCCTGACCGGCTGGCCAGCGGCATGGTTTGCCAGCAACGCGCCCAGCCAGATCCCCACCCCAGCGAAACCCCAAGATATGGATCTGGCCGAGGGATAGATTTTTTTTGGCCCCCACCCCCTTGCCCTCGGGCCCTGCGCCGGTACACTACGGATAGTGTTTTCGCTTGTCAGCAGACACTATATCTAGTGTCCGACACCCGCATCCGCAGTTCTGATCTTCCGCGAGGATCCATGCACACCACCCTCACCTCCCCCGCGTCCACCGCCCACCCGATGACCAGCGCCGCACCGCCACGCGCCGCCAGCAGCACCACGCTGGCCCACTACCAGATCATCCGCCGCAATGGGGCGGTGGTCCCATTCGAACCCAACAAAATCGCCGTCGCCATGATGAAGGCCTTTTTGGCCGTGCATGGCCCACAAGGCGCTGCATCGGCCAGCGTGCGCGAAACGGTGGACCAGCTCACCCAGGCGGTCGTGCGCGCCTTGATGCGCTCGCGCCCCGGTGGCGGCACCTTCCACATCGAAGACGTGCAAGACCAGGTGGAACTGGGCCTGATGCGCGGCGGCCACCACGAGGTCGCGCGCGCCTATGTGCTCTACCGCGAACGCCGCGCGCAGGAACGCGCCGCCAAGGCGGCCCAGGCGCAGCCCGCCCAGCCCGTGCTGCATGTGGTCGATGGGGATCAGCGGTGCCCCCTCGACCTCGAACGCCTGCAGGCGCTCATCCACTCCGCGGTGGAGGGGCTGGGTGCCGACGTCCAGGCCGAGCCGATCGTCGCCGAGACGCTGCGCAACCTGTACGACGGCGTGCCGATGGAAGAAGTGTACAAGGCCGCCATCCTGGCCGCGCGCACCAAGATCGAGACCGACCCCGACTACACCTACGCCACTGCGCGGCTGCTGCTGCACACCATCTACAAAGAAGTGTTGGGCGAAGAAACCACTCACGCCCAGATGCGCGAGCGCTACGCCGAGTATTTCCCGGCCTTCGTCAAGAAGGGTGTGGAGGCCGAACTGCTCAACCCCGAATTGCTCACTTTCGACCTCGCCCGCCTGGGCGCAGCCCTCAAACCCGAGCGCGACCTGCAGTTCGACTACCTGGGCCTGCAGACGCTGTACGACCGCTACTTCCTGCATGTGCGCAAGCAGCGCATCGAGCTGCCGCAAGCCTTCTTCATGCGCGTGGCCATGGGCCTGGCGCTCAACGAGATCGACCGCGAGGCGCGCGCCATCGAGTTCTACGAAGTGCTCTCCAGCTTCGATTTCATGAGCAGCACCCCCACGCTGTTCAACTCGGGCACGCTGCGCTCGCAGCTGTCCAGCTGCTACCTGACCACGGTACCCGACGACCTGGACGGCATTTACGAATCGATCAAGGAAAACGCGCTGCTGTCCAAATTTGCCGGCGGGCTGGGTAACGACTGGACGCGCGTGCGCGCGCTGGGCAGCCACATCAAAGGCACCAACGGCGAAAGCCAGGGCGTGGTGCCGTTTTTGAAAGTCGTCAACGACACGGCGGTGGCCGTCAACCAGGGCGGCAAGCGCAAGGGCGCGGTGTGCTGCTATCTGGAGACCTGGCACCTCGACATCGAGGAGTTCCTGGAGCTGCGCAAAAACACCGGCGACGACCGCCGTCGCACGCACGACATGAATACGGCCAACTGGATCCCGGACCTGTTCATGAAGCGCGTGATGGAAAACGGCGACTGGACGCTGTTTTCGCCGTCCAGCGTGCCGGACCTGCACGACAAAGTCGGCAAAGCCTTCGAGGAAGCCTACCTGGCCTACGAGCAAAAGGCCGCCCGCGGCGAGATCCAGCCGTGCAAGACCGTGCGCGCGGTGGACCTGTGGCGCAAGATGCTGACCATGTTGTTCGAAACGGGCCACCCGTGGATCACCTTCAAAGACCCGTGCAACATTCGCAGCCCGCAGCAGCACGTCGGCGTCGTGCACTCGTCGAACCTATGCACCGAGATCACGCTGAACACGTCGGACACCGAGATCGCCGTGTGCAACCTCGGGTCGGTCAACCTCGCGCAGCACCTGAAGGATGGGCAGATCGACCAGGCCAAGCTGAAGAAGACGGTGGCCACGGCGATGCGCATGCTCGACAACGTCATCGACATCAACTACTACGCGGTCAAGAAGGCGCGCGACAGCAACCTGCGCCACCGCCCGGTCGGCCTGGGCATCATGGGCTTCCAGGACTGCCTGTACCAGCTGCGCGTGCCCTACGCCAGCCCCGAGGCGGTCGAGTTCGCCGACCGCTCGATGGAGGCGGTGTGCTACCACGCCTAC
>CALEDU010000020.1 GCA_937949455.1 uncultured Tepidimonas sp.
GAGACCACCGCCATGGTGCCCCACATCCACCCCGCGCAACTGGCCGACTGGCTGCAGCGCAGCCGCGCGCAAACCCCTGACACCGAGCCCATCGTGCTGGATGTGCGCGAGCCCTGGGAAGTGCAGACCGCCAGCGTGCGCCCAGATGGCTTCGAGCTGCGGCACATGCCCATGGCCAGCATCCCCGCGCGCCTGAGCGAACTGCCGCGCGAACGCCCCATCGCCTGTCTGTGTCACCACGGCGGACGCAGCGCCCAGGTGGCATTTTTTTTGCACAGGCAGGGGTATGAACATGTGGTCAACATCGCTGGCGGCATCCACGCCTGGGCGAATGAGCTTGACCCCTCGATTCCGCAGTATTGACCCGACGAGGCTGCAGGGTTAGTTGATTCCACTTATACTCCTACCCGTATAAACCACTTCAGGGATTGTACGCCATGCGGACACTCGCCCCATCCTTGGCGCCCCATCGGCCCGTCGCCCGAATTTCGCGCTTGTCTGCGGCTGTGCTGGTCAGCGCACTGGCAGGTGTGGCGCATGCGCAAAGCCTGCAATCGCTGCTGGAAGCGGCCCAGAGTTACGACGCGGCCTATCTGGCCGCCAAGGCGCAGTTCGAGGCCAACCGCGCCAAGGCGGAACAGGCCCGCGCCCGGGTGCTGCCCTCGGTCGGTCTGTCGGCGGATGCGTTCGTCAACCGCCGTGACAGCTCTGCCTCGGTGCTGGACGACACTTTCAACAACCAGACTGTGCGCCTGGCTGCCACGCAGCCGCTGTATCGCCCCGGCAATCATCTGGAGGTGGAGCAGGCCCAGCGCTCGCTGCAAGCCGCCGAGGCCCAGCTGCAATCGGTCGAGCAGGATCTGATCGTGCGCCTGTCGCAGGCGTACTTCGACGTCCTGGGCGCAGAGGACACATTGACCTTTGTGCGGGCACAGAAGGCCGCCGTCAGCGAGCAGCTGGCAGCCGCTCGGCGCAATTTTGAAGTCGGCACCGCCACCATCACCGACACGCGCGAGGCACAGGCGCGCTACGACCTGGTCGTCGCGCAAGAAATCGCGGCCGAGAATGATCTGCGTGTCAAGAAACTGGCGTTAGACCAACTCGTGGGGCGCAGCGGCACGCAACCATGGCGGCTGCCCACCCCGGTCAACCTGCCCCCGCTGACACCGGACGATGTCAATGTGTGGGTTCAGCGCGCAGCAGCCGAGCACCCGAGCGTGCGCGCAGCCCAGGCCGCACTGGATGTGGCCCGGCTGGAAGTCCGCAAGGCCGAAGCGGCCAAAGGACCGACGCTGGACGCGGTGGCGCAATACCAGTTCGCACGCGCGCCGTCGTCAGTCGCAGCCATCCCTGGGTATCTGCGCAACCAGACGGCCAGTATCGGCGTGCAGTTCAACCTGCCGCTGTACACGGGTGGTGCCCTGGACAATCGGATCAGAGAAACCGTCGCGCTGGAAGACAAGGCGCGCAACGACGTCGAGGGCGCTCTGCGCGGTGTGAGTCAAGCCACCCGGGCCGCTTTCTTTGGCGTGCAGTCGGGCTTGGGCCAGGTGCGGGCCTTGGAAGCGGCCGAGGCGTCCAGCCAAAGCGCGTTGGAGGCCAATCAGCTGGGCTACCAGGTCGGTGTTCGCATCAATATCGACGTACTCAATGCGCAAAGCCAGCTCTATCAGACCAAGGCCCAGCTGGCCAAGGCGCGCTACGACGTGCTGGTGGGCAGCCTGCGTCTGCGTCAGGCGGCCGGGGTGCTCAGGCCTGAGGACCTGCAGCCCATCAACGCGCTGCTGCAGGCGCGCTGAGGTCCCACCAGCGCAGCACCGCGTCGGCATGGCGCGCCGCAGCGCCCGCGTGCGTCTGAAGCAGCGTTTGACAATTCGACTGGGCGCGGGCCAACATGGGTGGATGGGCCAGCCAATCCAGCGCTCGCCCCACTGCGGCGGCCAGGTCGGGCGCACGTTCGGCCGCACCGGCCGCGATCGCTGCCTCTGCCGCCTCGGCAAAATTGAAGGTGTGCGGCCCCATGATCACCGGACATTCGCAGGCGGCCGCCTCGATCAGGTTCTGCCCGCCCAAAGGTGCAAAACTGCCGCCCAGCAGTGCCATCTGCGCCAGCCCGTAGTACCACGGCATTTCCCCCAGACTGTCGCCGAGCAGGACATCAGCCTGCAGCACTGCGACGGGCCAAATAGGCTCGGTCACCTCCAACGGTCCTAGCGTGCTGCGCCGCACGACGCGCAGTCCAGCCTGGCGCAACAATACCTCCACCGCATCGAAGCGCTGCGGGTGGCGTGGAACGACCAACCACAGCGGAGACTGGCCAGGGCGGCCGACCGCTCGGGCGCGCCATGCCTCACACCAGGCCGCTTCCTCCCCGTCTCGACTGCTGGCCAGCATCAGAATCGGACGCCCGGCGGGCGCGTCCTGAGTGGCTGTCTTGGCCTGCCATGCTGCCCGCCATGTCCGGCCCAAGCCCCATGCTCCAGGGTGCCACGGTATGTCGAATTTGACGTTGCCCACCGTGCCGCCGGCTGGCGGATCGACCGGCGCTCCCAATGTCCGCAGCCGATTGGCATCGTCCGTCGTCTGGGCCAGCGCGCCGGACAGTCCGCCATAGGCTGGGGCTGCCAGCCAACGCAGGCGCTGCGCACGCCGCCACGAGCGCATATTCAGCCGCGCATTGGCCAGCAGCAGCGGCACCCCTGCCATCTGGCAACCCTGCACCAGGGCGGGCCAGACTTCGGTTTCCATCAGCACCCCCAGCCGGGGGCGAAAATGCGACAGAAACCGTTGCACGGGCCTTGGAGCATCCCAGGGTAGCCAGACTTGTGCATCCCCTGGACGCAGATAGCGCTGGCCCTCGGCACGACCCGTCGCCGTGCCATGGGTCCATAGGATAGGAATGTCCGGGCGACGCTCACGCAAGCGGTCGATCCACAAGGCCGCAGCACGGGTCTCGCCCAGCGAAACGGCGTGCACCCATAACCATCCCTCAGACGGCTCGCTGGCGTAGTGCCCAAACCGCTCATCCACGGCATGCAGATAACCGGGTTCCTGGCGACCCCGACGCGCCAGCTTACGGCGCAATAGGGGCTGCAAGGCCGTCGTCGCCCCCGCGTAGAGACCGAGGGCCAAACGCTCGGCCCACGTCCAGGTCGGGGTTGTGTCAGCCGCCGCGCCACAACTGCGCATATACCGCTCCGATACCGGCCGCCTCGCGCTGGAGCGAAAAGTGCTCGACCACCCGCGCGCGCGCGGCCTGCCCCATGTGCACGGCAGCCTGCGGGTCGGCCAGCATTTGCCGCAGCGCCGCAGCAAGCCCGGCCGCATCGCCAGTGTCCACCAGCGCGCCGTTGACGCCGGGCTGGACCAGCTCCTCGAACGCCCCGGTGCGTGAGCACACCACGGCGCAGCCACACGCTGCCGCCTCGAACGGCGTCAGGCCAAACGGCTCGTAGCGCGGGCAGGCGACGCAGACGAGGCACCGCTGGTACCAGCGGTGCACCTCGGCAGCCGGCACCTCGCCAAGAAAGCGGATGCGCTGCGACAGGCCCGCCGCGTCGATGCGTGCCTGCAGCGCGCGCTGGTAGGACTCGTGCTGGGGCATCGCGCGACCGGCGATGATTGCGGTCACATCCGGCAGATGCGGCAGCGCGGCGATCATCGCGTCCACAAACACATCGGTGCCTTTGTCCGGCCGCACGCGCCCGAATACGCCGATACCGACGCGCCCCGGCAGGCCACTGTCAGCCCACGCCACCCGCTTGTCCGGCGGCGGTGCAAAACGCCCCAGGTCGATGCCATGCGGCACGACGGCCGTGGTGTTTGGCACAAAGCTCGCCGCCTTCGGCGTGGTAGCGACCACCGCGTCCATGCGACTGATCAGCCAGCGCGGAAACCAGCCGTGCCGGTGCTGCGCCGCAGAGGTGAACACCAGCCGCACCGGCAGCCGCAGCACGTCGCGCGCCCATAAGCCGACAGCCATCTCGTGATCACGCCGCACATGCCAGATGCGAAACGGTCGGCCCGGCGGCGGACGGCGCGACAGCGCCATGGCCTGCCGCAGCGTCAGGCCCGGCATGCCGTGCGGCAGTGGCGTTCCACAGTAGGCCAGCCGCCACTGGCGCGCCTGGATGGGCACCAGGGCATTGACGGTGGCCGACACACCGGTGTAGCGCTGCTTCAAGTTGAAAACGATGACCTCCGGATCGGGGGCTGGCATGAGGACAGCGGGGTCCACAGCGGGTTCCTGCGGGGGAGCGAAAGGGTCAATGGGCCGCATCGCCCACCACGGCATCGGGCTTGACGCGGCGCAGCCAGCCTAGCATCTCGGCCTCGATGCGCATCAGCGCCTCGGGCGTCTGCCCCTCGAAGCGCAGCACCAGCACCGGCGTGGTGTTGGAAGCCCGGATCAGTCCAAAGCCATCCGGCCAGTCCACCCGCAGGCCGTCGACGGTGCTGACTTCGGCCGGTGGGGCAAAGCGCGCCACCCGCTGCAACTCGGCCACCAACCGGTGCGGTTCGCCCTCAGCGCAAGCGACATTGAGCTCCGGCGTCGAGTGGCTGGTGGGCAAGCCGTCGAGCACGGTGCCAGGGTCGGCATGATGGCTCAAAATCTCCAGCAGACGCGCGCCCGCATAGCTGCCGTCGTCGAAGCCGTACCAGCGCTCCTGAAAAAAGATGTGGCCGCTCATCTCGCCGCCCAACGGCGCACCAACCTCACGCATCTTGGCCTTGATCAGGGAGTGTCCGGTGCGATGCATCAGCGGCACCCCGCCTGCGGCGCGGATCGCCGGTGCCAGCCGTTGGCTGCACTTGACGTCAAACACGACCGTGCCGCCTGGCGCGCGCGACAACACGTCGGCGGCAAACAGCATCATCTGCCGGTCGGGGAAGATGTTCTGGCCGCTGGGGGTCACAACGCCCAAGCGGTCGCCATCGCCGTCGAAGGCAAACCCCAGGTCAGCGCCCGTGCGCTGCAGGGTGGCGATGAGGTCACGCAGATTCTCGGGCTTGGACGGGTCGGGATGGTGGTTGGGGAATTCGCCATCGACCTCGCCGTACAACACCGTGACATCGCAGCCCAACGCACGGAACAGCGCAGGGGCAGAAGCCCCTGTGACGCCGTTGCCGCAGTCGATGACGAGTTTGAGCGGACGCGCCAGCCGCACATCCCCGACGATGCGCGCGATGTACTCCGGCTGAATGTCCAATCGGCGTACCTGGCCGTGCGCGGACGCTGACACCAAGCCAGATGCCATGACCTCGCGCAGGGCCTGGATTTCGTCGCCATAGATGGCGCGCCCCGCCAACACCATCTTGAAGCCATTGTGATGTTTGGGGTTGTGGCTGCCCGTGACCTGGATGCCGCTGCGGCAGTGCGTGGCCGCCACAAAATAGAGCATCGGCGTGGTCGCCAAGCCGATGTCCAGCACATCCACCCCGGCCGACGATAGCCCCTCGATCAGCGCGGCGGCCAAGGCCGGACTGCTCAGCCGCCCATCGCGGCCCACTGCCACGGTCTGCTCGCCGGCTGCACGGGCCCGGGCCCCAAAGGCGTGCCCCAGCGCCCGGGCGAACGCCTCGTCGATCACATCGGGCACCACGCCCCGAATGTCATAGGCCTTGAAGGCGTGGGCAGGCGGCGGGCGGCGGGCCTGGGTCGCAGCAATCGAGTCGGTCATGGGCTTGCGAGCAGTCGAGACGGGTATGTGACAGTGGCCGATTGTAGGAGGGCTTATGATCCGCCAACTGCATTGCCACCTCCCTTCTCTGCCCCGGCTGGTAACGGCCCGGGCATCAACACCCTGGCCATCCCATCCCGCGTTATGTCGCCCAAGCTTGCGGCCGAATTTCTGTTCGTTGGGTTGATCAACGCCGGCATTCCCTTTGGGCTGTTCGCCTATGCGGTGCTGTCGATCAGCACCGGCTTGACGGCCATCCTGAACGCCACCGTCCCACTGTTCGGTGCGCTGGTGGCCTGGCTGTGGTTGGGCGACCGTCCGGGGCGCGGGCGGGCTCTGGGGCTGGGGCTGGGTTTTCTGGGGGTGGCGCTGCTGTCATGGGACAAGGCCAGCTTTACCGCCGGTGGCACCGGCTGGGCCGTGCTGGCCTGCTTGGGTGCCGCCATCCTTTATGCCGTGGCGGCCAGCTACACCAAAAAGTACCTAATGGGCATCCCCCCCATGGCGACGGCTGCCGGTAGCCAATTGGGTGCCACCCTGGGCTTGATACTGCCCAGCCTATGGACCTGGCCCAAGCAGCCCGTCAGCGTCGGCGCCTGGACTGCGGTCGGGTTGGCTGGTGTGCTTTGCACGGCTCTAGCCTATCTGCTGTACTTTCGGCTGATCGAGGCCGCGGGTCCCGCCAAGACGCTCACAGTGACCTTCCTGATCCCGGTGTTTGCCATCGGCTACGGCGCGCTGCTTCTGGGCGAGACGATCACCCCCTGGATGTTGGGGTGCGGCATCGTGGTCCTGACTGGGGTAGCACTGGCTACGGGCCTCATCGATCCGGGTCGCTGGCGCCCGCCGCGCCCCCGCCCTGTATCGCTTCCCTGAGCTTGGGCGAGGCGTGGAAAGTCACCACACGCCGCGCCTCGATCGGCACCAGCTCACCCGTGCGGGGATTGCGCCCCGGGCGCGGCGCTTTCATGCGCACCTGGAATTGCCCGAATCCGGCGATGCGAACATCCTCGCCGGCGACCAGGCGCTCGGCGATCAGCGCAAAAAAGGCATCGACGATGTCCTTGGATTCCCGCTTGTTGAAGCCGATGCGGTCGAACAGTCGCTCGGCCAGTTCGGCCTTGGTCAGGGTGGCGCCGTCGCCGGCGTCCTCGGGTTGCGTGCGGGGTTTGCGCGTGGCCATGCCGACAATCGTAGCAGGACCTCGGCGCCCGCCGGCAACTCCCAGGGTCACGCCCGCAAGCGAGCCCCAACACGCTGTTGCAGCGATGCCAACACGGCCTGCACGACGGCCTCGATCTCCTCATCGGTCAGGTTGGCGTCGTGGCGCTCCAGCGTCAGGCGCACGGCTACACTCTTTTCGCCCACTGCCAGCGTGCCGCAAGCCGCCCCCACCTTGGGCCGATAGACATCGAACAACACCGCCTCGCGCAGCCACGGCTGCTCGCTGGCGTCAATCGCGGCCATCAACTCGGCATGGGTGACGGCCTCGCGCACGACCACGGCCACATCCCGCTGCACCGGCTGGTGTCGGCCCAACGGCTGGGCCTGGGGCAGCGGGTGCTCCACCACTGCATCCCAGTCCAACTCGAACAGCACCGGGGCCTGGGTCCAGCCCTCGGCCTGACGCCAGCGCGGGTGCAGTTCACCGATGATGCCCACCACGAGTCCTTCTAGCACGATCTGCGCACAGCGCCCCGGGTGCAGCGCGGGGTGCTGCGCCGGCTC
>CALEDU010000021.1 GCA_937949455.1 uncultured Tepidimonas sp.
TGCGGGGGCAACACGGCGCAGATGTCCATGTCCGCCACATAGCGGCTTTTGCGCTCGTGAAAACCGATCAGCACCTCGCCCTTTTTGGCGACGAAGCGCACCGACAGCCGGGCACGCCAGCGGTAGCCCCAGGCAGGCCCGGCAATCGGGCGCAGCACCTGCTGCGGCCGCACCTTGCCCAGCCGCCACAGGTTGTCTTCCAGCACGCGCTGCTTGATGGCCACCTGCGCCAGCGGCTCCAGGTGCTGCATCTTGCAGCCCCCGCAAGCCCCCGCGTGCAGGCCAAAATGCGGGCAGCGCGCAACGACGCGCAGAGGCGAGGCGCGGTACAGCGTGCACAGCTCGGCGGCTTCCCACTGGTTTTTGCGGCGGGTAACCTGCACCTGCGCCCATTCGCCAGGCAACGCGCCCTCGACGAAAACCACCTTGCCATCGGGCCGGCGCGCAATCCCTTGGGCTTGCAGGTCCAGGGCCAGGATGCCCAAGGCATCAGCCGGGATACCCGGAGGACGCACGGGATCGGCCGTGGGCGTGGCGGGGCTGGCGCAGGCGTCGCCGGGCAGGCTGGCAGCGCTCCAATCGGGGGCCTGGCTCATCAGCGGCTCGGCAGCAGGCTCAGCGGATCGATGGGTTTGCCCTGCCGCCGCACCTCGAAGTGCAGCTTTACCCGATCGGCATCGCTGCTGCCCATTTCAGCGATCTTCTGCCCTTGGCGCACCGTCTGATCCTCGCGCACCAACAGCGTCTGGTTGTGGGCGTAGGCTGTCAGATAGGTGTTGTTGTGCTTGAGGATGATCAGGTTGCCGTAACCACGCAGATCCGAGCCGGCATAGACCACACGCCCGTCGGCTGCGGCCAGCACAGGGTCCCCGGCCCGCCCGCCGATACCCACCCCTTTGCTGCGGGTTTCGTCGAAGTTATACAGCAGTGGGCCGCGTGCCGGCCAGACCAGGGTAATCGCATCGCCGTTGGCCGCCGTCGTGGCGGCGGTGGCGGCCGGCTGGTCAGCGGGGGTGGCAGGGGCACTTGCAGCCGACGGCCGCGGTCCGGCCGCCGCCCCGGGTGTGGTCGCGGGCGCTTGCGCTGCATCGAGCGGGCGTGCCTGCACACTGGCCCCAGTCACAGGCTGGGTAGTGACGGCGGCTGTGGTCGCGGCGGGTGTGGCGCCCGGAGGCACCACGCGCAGCACCTGGCCCACCTCGATCAGGTGGGGATTGGTCAGTCCGTTCCAGGCGGCGATGTCGCGCCAACTCTGCCCATGCTCCAGACCGATGCGGTACAGGGTGTCGCCTGGGCGGACCGTGTAATAACCCGGCTTGCCGGCATTTTCGCTGCCGGGCGGGGCGATGACGGGCGAAGACGGCGCGGCAGCGCCGGCTGATGTCGGTGCGGGCGCAGGGGAGCGATCGATGATCGGTGCCTGCCGCGCCGGCTGCTTGGGGGCGGCGCAGCCGGCCAATACCAAGGCAGCGCCCAGCAACAGCCCCCACAGTCGGGACGCTGCGGCGGTCGAGGCCAGGGACCCGTATCGTTGGCGATTCATCGGTGCGTACGTCCTCCGTCAAGCAACCCCGGATTTTAGGGGGACGAACCGCACTCCCTCGAGCACCTGGCGCTGCAGCCCATGTGGCGTGCGCTCTACCACCACCAGGCTTTGCCGTCCAGGCTGGAGCTCGGCCGGGGCCACCAGGCGAGCACCGGGTGCGAGCTGCTCCAGCCATGCGGGTGGAATGTCCTCGCCGCCAGCTGCCGCGATGATGCCGTCATACGGCCCCCCTTGTGCAAACCCCGGCATGCCATCGCCAAAAATCAAATGGATATTGGGGATGCGCAGCGGCCGCAGATTCTCGCGTGCCCGTTCGTGCAGCGCCCGCAGGCGCTCCATGCTGTAGACCTCGCGGCACAGATGGGACAGCAACGCTGCCTGATAACCGCAGCCGGTGCCAATTTCCAACACCCGGCCCAGTGGCAATGACCGCCCCGCGCACAACAGCCCCAGCATGCGCCCGACGACGCTGGGCTTGGAAATCGTCTGCCCCCAGCCGATCGGCAGACTGGTGTCCTCGTAGGCCTGGGCCGCCAGTGCCGAATCGACGAAGCGGTGACGCTCAACCCGATCAAAAGCTTGTAGCACGGCAGGGTGTGTGAGGCCCTGATCGGCCAAGCGGCCCACCATCGCCCGCCGCACAGCCGCCGAATCAAGTCCCACGCCAGCCGCTGACGGTGCAGCCGGGGGCATGGCCTGGCTCGACCGGCGTGCCGCGATGCCGCTCGATCCACTGGGGTGCCCGCCGGCCGCAGCAGGTGCCACCCGGTCCAGCGTCGCCGGAAAGCGCGGCCGCACCCCCACCGCTGGGGGCGCGGCCGAGGGAGAAGCGTCGGGCCGCGGCTTTACCATGGACGCTGGTCGGGGTGGCTTGCCTGGGGGGGATCCGAGGCATGAGGCGTATGGGCACCGGCCACGGCGGACAAAGCGGCGGCGGTCTGCGCCCAATAGGCCAGCCGCCCGTGGTCGGTCAAATCGATCTGCAGTGGTGTGATCGACACATAGCCTTGGCGCGTGGCATGAAAGTCGGTACCCTCGGCATCGTCCTTGGCGGGGCCAGCCGCGCCGATCCAATACATGGTTTCGCCGCGCGGATTGACCTGGGTGATCACGGGCTCGGCCGCATGCCGGCGCCCCAGGCGGGCCACCTTGAAGCCACGGATGGCTTCGCGCGGCAGGCTGGGGATGTTGACGTTGAGCAGCCATGGACCGGGATGGGCAGCATCGGGTGCAGCATCGACCCTGGCGCGGCGATGGGCCTCGGCGGCCGGCTGCAGGGCCCGCACCAGCTCGGCGGCCAGGGTCACGGCAGCGTCCAGATGGGTCCAGCCCTTTTCCGTCAAGGAAAAGGCAATGCCCGGGATGCCGAACAGGTAGCCCTCCATGGCCGCGCCCACCGTGCCTGAATAAATCGTGTCGTCCCCCATGTTGGCCCCGTTGTTGATGCCCGAGACGACCAGATCGGGCCGGTAGTCGAGCAGCCCTGTGAGCGCGATGTGCACACAGTCGGCCGGCGTGCCATTGACATAGCGCACCGCAGCAGAGGCGCGGTGTACATAAAGCGGGGCGTTGAGCGTCAGCGCATTGGACTTGGCACTGTTGTTGTGCTCGGGTGCCAC
>CALEDU010000022.1 GCA_937949455.1 uncultured Tepidimonas sp.
TCGGCCCTGCAAGCCGAGCGGCCCCAGCCGCAAACCGAGCTCGAGTATACGAGCGTGTTCGAACTGCTCGTGGCGGTGATGCTGAGCGCCCAAGCCACCGACCGCAGCGTCAACCAAGCCACGCGGCGGCTATTTGTCGTCGCCAATACGCCGCAAGCCATCCTCGCGCTCGGGCAGGAGGGGCTGGAAAGCCACATCCGCACCATCGGGCTGTATCGCAGCAAGGCGCGCCACCTGATCGAGACCTGCCGCTTGCTGCTGCAGCACCACGGCGGCGAGGTGCCGCGACAGCGCGAAGCGCTGCAAGCCCTGCCCGGCGTCGGCCGCAAGACCGCCAATGTGGTGCTCAACGTCGCCTACGGCGAGCCCACGATGGCGGTGGACACACACATCTTTCGCGTCGCCAACCGCACGGGTCTTGCCCCCGGCAAGACGCCGCTGCAAGTCGAGCTCGGGTTGCTGCAGCGCATACCCAAGCGCTTTTTGCGCGATGCACACCACTGGCTGATCCTGCACGGGCGCTACACCTGCACCGCGCGCGCGCCCAAGTGCGGCGCGTGCCCTGTGGCGGGGTGGTGCGAACATGCCAAGGCGCAGGCGAAAGCCTCGAGCCAGACCCGCAACCGGCGTCGGACCACAACCGCTCCCCGATGAGCCCCCCGCGCCCGCTACCCTGGTTGGATCCCGGCGCTCCGTTCCCGCCTGCGGAAAGTGCCTGGGGACAGCAGGATCCCATCCCCGGACTGCTCGCAGCCGGCGGCACGCTGGACACTCCGACCCTGCGGCAAGCGTACCGCCAGGGGATATTCCCGTGGTACAGCGAGGGGCAGCCCATCCTGTGGTGGAGCCCCGATCCGCGCATGGTGCTGCGGCCCGAGCGCTTTCATATCAGCTATTCGCTGCGCAAGGCCCTGCGCACTGCGCTGCGCCAGGGGCGGCTGCAAATCCGCATGGACAGCGCATTCGATGATGTGATCGAAGCCTGCGCCCATACCCCCCGCCCCGGGCAGCATGGCACCTGGATCCTGCCCGAGATCAAGGCTGCCTACCGAGGGCTGCATCGAGAGGGCATCGCCCACAGCGTCGAGACGTGGTGGGATGGGCGACTGGTTGGCGGCTTATACCTGGTCAACATGGGGCGCGCGGTGTTTGGCGAATCGATGTTCAGCCACCGCCCAAACGCCTCCAAAATGGCCCTGGCGGCGCTGGTGGCGGCCTGCCGCGCCTGGGGCGTGACTTTGATCGATTGCCAGCAAAATACCCGCCATTTGGCGTCGCTCGGGGCGGCCGAGGAAGCGCGAGACCATTTTTTGCACGAGCTGCGCCAGGTCATCGATGCGCCCGCCCCGGCGTGGCACTGGGATTGCCTATACTGGGATCAGTTGTGGACGGATGCGCCGCCGGACACACCCCGCCCTATTCTGCCTGCGAGCCGCTTGTGACCCGTCTGCACGAACTGCCCCTGACCGCCGTGCAGTTCTACGCCACGGCAGCCTACCCATGCAGCTATCTGCCGCAGCGCATGGCACGCTCGCAGGTGGCCACACCGAGCCACCTCATCCAGGGTGAGGTCTACTCACGCCTTGTGGCCAGTGGATTTCGGCGCAGCGGTCTGTTCACCTACCGGCCCCATTGCGACGGCTGTCAAGCTTGCGTCCCGTTGCGCGTGCGCGCCGCAGAGTTCACCCCCACCCGCAGCCAGCGCCGTGCTTGGCGTGAACATGCCGCGCTGCACGCTCGGGTCATGCGCCTGGGTTACGCGCCTGAGCACTACGCGTTATACCTGCGTTATCAGCGCAGCCGCCATGCGGGTGGCGGCATGGACCAGGATAATGTCGAGCAGTACAGCCAGTTCCTGCTGCAAAGTCACGCCAATTCGCGGCTGGTGGAATTTTGGGCACGGGGTGACCCGAGCAACCCCGATCACCTGGTGATGGTGTCTTTGGTCGACCTGCTCGACGACGGTCTGTCTGCGGTCTACACCTTCTACGATCCAGACTGGCCCGGCTCACTCGGCACCTATGGGGTGCTGTGGCAGATCGAGCAGGCGCGCCGCCTACAACTGCCCTATGTCTACCTGGGGTATTGGATTGCCGAAAGCCCCAAGATGGCCTACAAAACCCGCTTTCGTCCGCACGAGCTTTACCAGGGGGGTCGCTGGCAACTGGCGGTGTAAGGATGAATCTCTATTTCATCTGGTAAAATCGTCTGTCGTAATTTTCGACGACGGTCATGCGCAAAACGGATGAAGCCTTCCCTCTGCGGCCCAGCGTGCAGGTGCTCGAGCGCATGTTTGCCCTACTCGACGCCCTGTCGCGCCATGAGGACCCGGTTCCCCTCAAAACCTTGGGCGAAGAAACAGGTCTGCACCCATCCACGGCTCATCGTATCCTCAACGACCTGGCGATCGGCCGATTCGTGGAACGCCCCGAACCCGGCATGTACCGGTTGGGCCTGCGCTTGCTGGAGTTGGGCAACCTCGTCAAAGCACGGCTGGATGTGCGCGAAGTCGCCGTCGGCCCGATGCGCGAGCTGCACCGTCTGATCCAGCAGCCAGTCAACCTCAGCGTGCGCCAGGGCGACGAGATCGTCTATATCGAGCGCGCCTACAGCGAGCGCTCGGGCATGCAAGTGGTGCGTGCCATTGGGGGGCGCGCGCCGCTGCATTTGACCTCCGTGGGCAAGCTGTTTCTCGCGCAAGAGGACTCGCAGCGCCTGCGCGCTTACGCTACGCGCACCGGGCTGGCCGGCAATACCCCCAACAGCATTACCCAGTTGGCGGTGCTGGAAAAGGAACTGGCCCTGTGCCGCCGGCTCGGGGTGGCACGCGACAACGAAGAACTGGAACCCGGCGTGCGCTGTATGGCGGCGGGGATCTACAACGATCAGGGGCGGCTCGTGGCGGGCTTGTCCATCTCCGCCCCCGCCAACCGCATCGACGAAAGCTGGCTTGCCAAGCTGCAAAAGACCGCCGCGGAGATCAGCGCGGCGTTGGGTTACCGTGGCGAGCGCCCCTGACCTGCGCGCAGCGGATCGAGCCTCGCTTTGCCCATTCTTGCCGGTGCGGCGCTGCGGCCTTCACCCGGGCAGTCGATCCGCCCCAGGATAGGAAGCGGCATCCCATGGCTGCGACACCCGCTGCGGCTCCAGCGCCTGGTGCTTGACCGCCCCAGAATGCAGCAGCGACTGCTCCAGCCAGCGCAACAAGCGCTCGGCATCGGCCCAGCGCGCCGACGAATCCGCGGCATCCATCAGCACCATGATCAGGTTGCGCCCCGCCAGCCGCACCTGCATGGCCACGCAGCGACCCGCCTCGCGGATGTAACCGGTTTTTTGCAGCAGGATGTCCCACTCGCTGTCGCGCACCAGTTTGTTGCTGTTGCGGTAATGCACCACACGCCGGCCGTTGGCCAGTTCGTACTCGGGGGATGTGGTCAGTTCACGCAGCATGGGGCGCTCCGCTGCGGCGGAGACGAGTCGCGCCAAATCACGCGGACTGGACCGGTTGTCGCTGGACAACCCAGTGGGCTCGACAAAGCGGGTGGCGCTCATGCCCAGCTCGGCCGCCTTGCGGTTCATGGCGGCGACGAACGCTGGGATTCCCCCCGGATAGGTCCGCCCCAGGGCATGGGCCGCGCGGTTTTCGCTGGACATGAGGGCCAGATGCAAGGCCTCGGCCCGCGACAGGCGCGTGCCCACCGCCAGACGTGACCCGCTGCCCTTGAGGCGATCGACATCGTCTGCGGTGATGGTGAGCACTTCATCCAT
>CALEDU010000023.1 GCA_937949455.1 uncultured Tepidimonas sp.
CGCGTGGCGGGCCGGTGATAAAGCGCATACGCCTCGTCCCACTGGTGCAGCCGACCCTCGTGCATGACGCCGATGATATCCCCGATGGCAAAGGCCTCCAACTGGTCGTGCGTGACGAAGAGCGCTGTAATGCCAGCAGCCTTGATGATGGCGCGGATCTCGTGCGCCAGCCGTTCGCGCAGATCCACGTCGAGGTTGGAGAACGGCTCGTCCAGCAGCAGCAGGCGTGGCTGTGGGGCCAGCGCCCGCGCCAGGGCCACGCGTTGCTGCTGGCCGCCCGAGAGTTCATGCGGATAGCGCCGCTGCATGCCCTCTAGGCCGACGAGGCGCAGCGCTTCGACCACGCGCGCGCGGCGCTGATCGGCGTCCCAGTGCGCCAGGCCGAAGCCCACGTTACGCTCCACGTTCAGGTGCGGAAACAGCGCATAGTCCTGGAACACCATGCCAATGCGGCGCTGCTCCGGTTCCACATGCACACCATCGCCGCTGACCACCTCGCCCCCCAGCGCAATGGTGCCGCCGGCGATGCGCTCGAGCCCCGCCACCGCGCGCAGCAGCGTGGTTTTGCCGCAGCCCGACGGACCGATGAGTACACCAATGTCACCGGCGCGCAGACCCAGGGTCACGCCATCGACGGCGGGTTGAGGGGCGCGCGGGTACCGCACGCAAACCTGAGTGACGGCGAGATCCATACCAGCATTGTAGATAATGAGTATTCTCATTTGCATCCTCCGTATGGAACGTCCCTCCACCGCTCCTTGCACGCCCTGCCGCGCCACAAGCTCGCTCTGTCGGTTGTGCGGCCGGTGGCCCATTGGCCGGTTGCTGGCACAGGCCGGGTTATTCCTGTTTGCGGCTGCGTTGGCTATGCCGGTCATCGCCCTGGTTTTTGCTGCCTTGGCATGGGATGACGCGTCCGCCGATGTGCTGCGCGCGATGGCGGCCACGGTGTTGCCCGGATATGCATGGACCAGCATCTGGCTGTGCCTGGTCGTGGCGGTGGCGGTCGGGCTCATCGGGTCGGTGACAGCGGTGGCCGTGACGCTGTTCGATTTTCCCGGGCGGCGCACGGTCGAGTGGGTGTTGTTGCTGCCGCTGGCCATGCCGGCGTATGTCGTGGCCTATGCCTACACGGACTTTCTGCAGTTTTCCGGGCCATTGCAGACCACATTGCGCGAGGTGCTCGGCTGGCAGGGCCGGCTGTTCCCCGAGATTCGCAATCCCTGGGGCGCGGCCTGGGTGTTTACCTTCACCCTGTACCCGTATGTCTATCTGCTGGCACGCACGGCGCTGGCCGAGCGCGCGCCCCAATTGCTGGAGGCGGCACGGCTGTTGGGTGCACCGCTCGGGCGGCGCGTGCGCGAGGTGGCGCTGCCCCTGGCGCGCCCGGCCATCGCGGCTGGCATCGCCCTGGCGCTGATGGAGACACTCGCCGACTACGGCGTGGTCAGCTATTTTGGGGTGCAGACCTTCACCGCTGGCATCTACAAGGCGTGGCTGGTGATGGATGACCGCACCGCTGCGGCGCAGCTCGCCCTGATGTTGCTGGCCACCGTGGCCCTACTGCTTTGGGCAGAACGGCGAGCCCAGCGGCGGCTGCGGTTTTCCGCTGCGCGTGCCCAGCGCCAGGGGGGCGATGCACTGCCGGTGCGGCTGGCGGGGCGGCAGGTGGCGCTGGCCTGGGCCGTGTGTGGGCTGCCCGTTGTGTTTGGTTTTGTGTTGCCGGTGGCTTTCATGTTGCGTCCCTTGATCCAGGGGTGGGATGAACTTTCCTGGCACGCCTTCGGTGGGTGGGCCCGCAACAGCTTGTTGCTGGCAGGGGGCAGTGCGCTGCTGGCCACGGGGGCGGCCCTGGCCTTGGCCTATGCGGTGCGGCAAGTCCCCAGCGTGCTCAACCGAGGGTCGGCCCAAGTGGTGGGCCTGGGCTATGCGATCCCAGGGGCCGTGGTCGTGGTCGGCCTGCTGCTGCCCGTGGGCTGGGCACAGGCCCGGTGGCCGGACAGCTCGGTGTCGTACTGGGTGACGGCCACGGTGCTGGGCATCGTCTGGGCGTATTTGGTGCGCTTCACGGCGGTGGCGCTGCAGTCGGTGCAAAGCGGCTACAGCCGCATTCCCGCCAGTTGGGACGATGCGGCCGCCACCTTGGGAGTGACGGGCGCGGCCCTGTGGTGGCGCGTGCACTGGCCGCTGTTGCGGCGTTCTACACTGGCCGCGCTGCTGCTGGTCTTCGTGGATGTGATGAAGGAACTGCCCGCAACGCTGGTCCTGCGGCCCTTCGACAGCGATACGCTGGCGGTGGTGGCGCACCAACTGGCCCGCGATGAACGCTTGGGCGAAGCCGCCTTGCCGGCACTGGCGCTGGTGGCGGTGGGCTTGATCCCTGTCATGTTGCTCAGCCGGGCCATGCGTCGCGGGGGGGCGGCTGGTGAGTGATGGTATGGGCGCGCACAAACGGCAAGCCACGAGTCCCCCCGCCAGGAATCGAACCTGGATTTGCCGCTTAGGAGGCGGCCGTTCTATCCATTGAACTACGGCGGGCCATCAAGCCCTGATTGTACTGGGCAGGGGATATGGCTGCCTGGCGTATCGTCATTTGGACAGAAGCCGCAAGATGAGCTTGTGGTCTTTGTTGTAGCGCCGGATCGCGTCTCAGGTGGGATGCTTCTCGGCGCAGCGGCGGCGGTTGTTCTTCCACCCATAGTCGTACACGCAGTTGTGGAAGCAATAAAACGCCAGGTGCTTGAACTCGGCCCGCACGGCCGAGCACAACTTAGCTGCGCGGCTCCCATACCTTGACGGCGCTGCGTGCGCCCCCTTGCCGCCGATGCGGATGCCTTGTGGGTTGTGGCCGCCGTGGCCCAAGGGGCTGATGCCACTGGTGCCGATCCGGTGGCTGCCGCCTGCGCATCTACCGCACCCTGCCAGGGCGGATGGTGCGCCCAGTCCGCGGGGATCTTCTAGGTGAAGTCGGCGATCCGTTCCACCCCATGGAAATCCGCGGCAAAGGCGCGGTCGCACTTGTCTCAGTGCTTTTCGTCCTTGGCGGCCAACGACAGATCGGGGGTCGCCACGTAGGAGGAGGAGCCGGTAAAACGCATGGTTTTCATGGTGGTGCACGGATGAAGCAAGTCTATATAATGGTTGTTGATTTTTGTCAAAAGCCCTTTCGATCCGGCTTGCATCATGAACCAAACGACGACCTCTTTGCTGAAATCCGTTGTCGCAGGCGCGACGATTGTGACTGCCTTGGGCGTGCAGGCCCAGACCCCAACGGGCCCAGTAGGGGATGTTCAAGCCGGCGAGTCCAAAGCGGCCATGTGCATCGGCTGCCACGGCATTCCTGGCTATCAGAACAGCTTTCCGGAGATTCACAAGGTCCCTAAAATCTCCGGCCAGACGGCACCGTACATCACAGCCGCGCTGCAGGCGTACCGCAAGGGGGATCGCAAGCACCCGACGATGCGCGGCATCGCCGGCTCGCTGTCGGACCAGGATATTGCCGATCTGGCGGCGTTCTACGCCGGGCACAACCCCGGGGTGACGGCCCCCGAACAGCCCAAGGCGGCGCCGGCAGCCGTCGCTGCACTGCTCGAAAAAGGCACCTGCGCCTCGTGCCACGGGGCCAACTTCAGCAAGCCCATCGATCCGAGCTATCCCAAGATCGCCGGCCAGCATGCCGACTACCTCTATGTGGCGCTGAAGTCATATAACGTGCAGGGCAACCCCCATATCGGCCGCGCCAACCCCATCATGGGCGGCATCGCGCAGCAATTTAGCAACGCCGAGCTCAAGCAAATCGCCAACTATCTGGCGGGTCTGCCCGGTGAGCTGGCGACCAAGCCGCAGTCGCGTTTTCGCTGATCTCAGGCACGTGCCGCGCTCGGCGCGGCTGCCCAACCCTTCGGCCCGCCGCGCGGGGCTTTTCTATTTGGGGCAGCCCCGTTCCGGCGGCAGGCTAGGTACCGCCGCGCCTGCCAAAGTGGGGAAAGGCCACGATGTCGTACGGGTTATAATGGTTGATTTCGTCCAGGCCGCATCGGTCTGGTGGTGCAACACGATTGGATGGGGGATCGAGCCATGCAAGGGCTTCATCTGACGGCTGATCTGTACGACTGCCGAGGGGCCGACGGTCTATTGACCGATGCGGCGGCGCTGGCTGAGCTGTGCCGGCACCATACGATTGGGGTGGGACTGACCCTGGTCGATGAGAAGTGGTATCCGTTTCCGCCGCACAACGGCCAGCCGGGTGGCGTGACCGGCATGCTGTTGCTGGCCGAGTCGCACCTGGCGGTGCACACCTGGCCAGAGCGCCGTGCGGTGACGCTGGACGTCTACGTCTGCAACTTCACCACCGACAACTCGGCCAAAGCCGAGGTGCTGTTGCGCGACATCGTGGCCGCCTTCGAGCCTACGCGCAGCGAGATCCACCGCCTGCAGCGTGGCAGC
>CALEDU010000024.1 GCA_937949455.1 uncultured Tepidimonas sp.
GGCGCAGGAGCAGCGGGCGCGCCTGACGGGCGAATACGATCACCTACAGACCGAGCTGCAGCGCATGGCCGATGACGCCGTACGCACCGGCCTGCAGGATGCGTTGGCCGAGCGCCAGCGGCGCGAAGCAGCCCTGGCCGCCGAGCGCAGCCGCTACGACGAGCTGACCGCGCGGCTGCGCGCGGCGGACGAGCACCGGTTGCGTGGTGAGCGCGAACTCGATCCGCTGCGCGCGCGCATCACCGAGTGCCAACTCAAGGAGCAGGCGGCACAGATGGCCCTGGACCAGTACAGCCAATGGCTGGCCGAGGCCGGGGCCGATCTGGAGGCAGTCGGCCACTCGGTCGAGACCGATGGCGTGCGCCTGCAAGGCCTGCCGGGCGAGATCGACCGCCTGCAGCGCGAGATCGCGGCTTTGGGGGCGGTCAATCTTGCGGCCCTGGAGGAACTCAGCGCCGCGCGCGAGCGGCAGCAGTTTCTGGCCAGCCAGTCACAGGATCTGCAGCAGGCCATCCGAACGCTGGAGGACGCCATCCGCAAGATCGACGCCGAAACGCGAGAGCTGCTCGCCCACACCTTCGAGACCGTCAACGGCCACTTCGGCCGCATGTTCCCCGAGCTATTCGGCGGCGGGCAGGCGCGCCTGATCATGACCGGCGAGGAGATTCTGGATGCGGGCGTGCAGGTCATGGCCCAACCCCCAGGCAAAAAAAATCAGACCATCCACCTGCTCTCCGGTGGCGAGAAGGCGCTCACCGCCATCGCCCTGGTGTTTGCGATCTTTCAGCTCAATCCGGCGCCGTTTTGCTTGCTGGACGAGGTGGACGCCCCGCTGGACGACGCCAACACGGAACGCTACGCGCGCCTCGTGACCCAAATGAGCCGGGAGACCCAGTTCCTGTTCATCAGCCACAATCGCATCGCCATGGAAATGGCCCAGCAACTCGTGGGGGTGACCATGCAGGAGCAGGGCGTCTCGCGCATCGTCGCTGTCGATCTCTCCCGCGCCGTGTCCATGATGGAGAACCCCACACCATGACGCTGAGCTCTTTGCAAATCGCCTTGATCGCCGTCGGCGTGGCCGTGCTCTTGGGCGTTTGGGCTTACCACCGCTGGCAGGCGCGGCGGCTGGCACCACGTCGCGCCCCCGCCGCCGTGACCGATGGTGACGAAACGCTGCCCAGCGCCGAGCGGCTCGAACCCACCCTGGGTGCCGATGCCGCCGCCACCGCCAGCCCAGTGGGCGCGAGCGCCCCGCCCGCCGCGAGATCTGGGGGACTGTCGCCGCGGCTGGACGTCATCGTGCCCGTGCAACTTGAAAAACCCGTCTCGGGTGACGCCGTGCTGCAATCCTTGCCGGGCACGCGGCGCATTGGCAGCAAGCCCTTCTTCATCGAAGGCCTGTCCGAGGACGCCACCGCCGACGACGCCTGGGAGCCACCGCGCCCAGGCCAGCGCTACCGCGCCCTGCGCGCCGGGCTGCAACTGGCCAATCGGGCGGGCCCACTCAATGAAATCGAGTACTCCGAATTCGTCCAGAAGCTGCAAGCCTGGACCGAGCATCTGCAGGGTGTTGCGGATTTTCCCGACATGATGGTCGTCGTGCAGCAAGCGCGCGAACTGGACCAGTTTGCTGCGGCCCACGACGCCCAACTCACCTTGACCCTGCGGGCACAACGCGCCGCCTGGAGTCCGGGTTATGTGGTTCAGCACGCCAGCCGACTGGGTTTCGTGCCTGGGGCGCTGCCCGGTCGCATGGTGCTGCCGTCTACCCAGCCCCGGACGGTGCCGCTTCTGGTGCTGCAATTCGAAACCCAGGTCGCGCTGGCTGACGACCCCGAACTGGCCGTGCTGCGTGAGGTCCGCTTGATCCTCGAGGTCACCCATGTACCGCGCCAGGAGCGCCCCTACCAGCATTTGCGGGAAGTGTCTGCGGCGCTGGCTGCATCGATGGACGGCTGGGTGACCGATGAGACCGGCCAATTGCTGGACACCGCGGCGCTGGACCGCATCGGCGATGAGCTGGAACTGCTCTACCGAGCCCTGGAGCAGCGGGCATTTCCGGCAGGATCACCCGACGCTCAACGCCTGTTCAGCTGAGCGTTCAGCCGTTTGGCCGCCGCAGAGACCGCCAGGCCCGTGTGAGCCCCTGACATCGAGCGGGCGACAGCAGATCGCATTGCGCTGGTGACGCCCGCGTGGTCGGCTAGGCGATATCGCCGGTGTGCACACCAAACTGCCCGCGGCGGCGGTCGTCGAAATAGTGGCGCAGCGTCTCGTGCACGGTACGAAAAGCCAGTTCCTCCCACGGGATTTCGTGTTCATGGAACAGCCGCGCCTCCAGCGTCTCGTGCCCAGGCTCGAAGCGATCACTCAACAAGCGCGCACGGTAGTAGATATGAACCTGGCCCACCCGGGCGACATTGAGCAGTGTGAATAAACCCTCCATAGCAATCTGCGCGCCTGCTTCTTCCGCCGTCTCGCGCGCAGCACCTTCCTCGGTGGTCTCACCCAGTTCCATGAAGCCGGCAGGCAAAGTCCATTTGCCCCGACGCGGCTCGATGGCACGTCGGCACAGCAGAACCTGGGCACCGTCATGTCCCCAATACGGCACGGTTCCCACGACGTTGAGCGGGTTTTCGTAGTGGATGGTACCGCACGAGGGGCACACCGCCCGCACTCGGGTGTCCCCGTCGTCGGGAATGCGGTGCTCGACCGCGGCGGCACAAACGCGACAAAACCGGATGGGACTGCGAGACATACACCAAGTGTAGTGCTGCCCCAAGGTATCCTGCAGGTACGGGCGGATTTATGCCTTGGTGTGCTTCTCGATCAGCTTGCGGGCCGCATCGAGCAACTCACGACCATTGAGGCCCCGCTTGTCCATGTCCTGCACCCATTCGACTTCTACCTGGCGCGCCTTGCGGCGGAATTCCTGCGACTCGGCCAATCCGATGGTGTGGATTTTGTTGCCGCGGTCCAGGGCCAGCTTGCGTGCTGGTGCATCGCCCGCCTGCTGGATGCGCCCCAGGAAGGCGGACGTTTCGATACCCGAGTTGGCGTCGATGACCTTTTTGAGCTCGGGCGGCAGGGAAGCGTAGCGCGCCTTATTCATGCCCATGACAAACGCGGTGGTGTAGAGGGCTCCGCCTTTGGGATCGAATTCGCTGTGATGGCTGACCAGCTCGTGCACCTTGACCGAGGGCACCACCTCCCAGGGGATGACACAGCCGTCGATGACGCCTTTCGATAGCGCATCGGGGATCTGCGGCAGCGGCATGCCGACCGGGGTGGCACCCAGGTAGCCCAACATTTTGGTGATCTGGCGCGTCGGACCACGCATCTTGAGGCCGCGCAAATCTTCTGGCTGAGCAATTGCGCGCGTCTTGACATGGAACATGCCTGGGCCGTGCACCTGCAAGGCGATCGGATGGATATCCCGGTACTCGTCTGCCCCCTTGGTCTGGATGTACTCCCAGAAGGCTTTGGAAGTGGCCTCAGCATTGGTCATCATGAACGGCAGCTCGAACACCTCGGTACGCGGAAAGCGCCCCGGAGTATTTCCCGGCAGCGTCCAAACGATGTCGACCACTCCGTCCTTGGCCTGGTCATAGAGCTGCGCGGGCGAGCCACCGAGCTGCATCGCGGGATAGGCCTCGAACTTGATGCGCCCGCCCGAGTCTTTTTCCACCTTGTCCATCCACACCTTGTGCATGTTCAGCCACACGTTGGAGGTGGGCGACATGAACGTGTGAAACTTGAGCGTGACACTCTGCTGTGCAAAACCGATCAGGCCGGGGGCGCCCAGCGCGACGGCAGCGCCGGATTTCAACACGGTGCGGCGGTGGATCATGGTATCGAGCTCCAGACAGTGAAACGAAAGTAGTGGCCGCAGCGTCACGCCTGACGCAGGAACTGGCGTTGCTGTGACACTGGAAAGCTTGAGAGTTTAAGCGGTGGGGACGGCTGCACTGACGCGGTCACCAAGATTTGCCGACACTGCGACACAGCCGCTAGACTGCGGGGCTGTTGTCGCTTCTTGCTGTCGGCATGATGAAACTTTACAACTACTTCCGCTCCGGAACCTCGTTTCGGGTGCGCATCGCCCTGCACCTCAAAGGCCTCGATTACGAGTACATCCCGGTGCACCTGGCCAAGGGGGAGCAGCACGGCGACGCCTACCGGGCCCTCAGTCCGGATTCGCTCGTTCCGCTGCTCGACGTCGAGGGCGATCCCGACCAAGCGCACCTGAGCCAATCGATGGCCATCATCGAATACCTGGACGAAACCCACCCCGAGCCACCGCTGCTGCCGCGTGATCCGCTCGGCCGCGCCCGGGTGCGGGCGCTGGCCCAGACCGTGGC
>CALEDU010000025.1 GCA_937949455.1 uncultured Tepidimonas sp.
CGCATGATCGGCTCGTCGCCGACCACGGCGAACAGGCGGCCGCCCACACGCAGCAGCTCCAGCAGGTCGGCGGGCACTTCAGCGACCGAACCGCTGAGCACGATGGCGTCGTAGGGGGCTTCGCCAACGCAGGGCGCAAAGCGCCCGGCAGCGGCATCCGCCGTTTTGACCTGCACATTGACGATATCTGCGCGCGCGAGGTTGGTGCGCGCCATGTCGGCCAGCGCGGGGTTGATTTCGAGTGTGAGCACCTGGCGCGACAGGCGGCCGAGCAGCGCAGCCATGTAACCAGAGCCGGTACCGATTTCGAGCACATGGTCGGTGGGCCGGAGGA
Organism: uncultured Tepidimonas sp.; assembly: GCA_937949455.1. Taxonomy (GTDB): domain Bacteria; phylum Pseudomonadota; class Gammaproteobacteria; order Burkholderiales; family Burkholderiaceae_C; genus Tepidimonas. The sequence continues at coordinate 335 of CALEDU010000025.1, forward strand.
CCAGATCCTGCAGGATACGGGCCTCGACCTTGGGCGCGAGCATGCATTCGCCCTCGACGGCCGGCTGCGACAGCGGGATCTCCAGGTCGGACAGGGCAAGAGCCTGATAGGCGGGCGGCACGAAGGTCTCGCGCTTGATCTGGCCCAGCAGCGCCAGCACCGTGGCGTCGAGCACCTCCCAGGGCCGGATCTGCTGCTCGATCATGTTGAAGCGGGCTTTCTCGAAGTCGAACGCGGTGGCGCTCATGCCGTACTCCTGTGGGTATGTCTGGCAAACCATTCGTGGGATTTTACCGAAGCACGGGGTGAGATTGTCGGCCGAGGCGACTGCGCTTAGCCGTCTCGCTCCAGCAACGACCGCAGGCGGTAGAGGGCGTCCAGCGCCTCGCGCGGACTCAAGGTGTCCGGATCCAGTTCGGCCAATTGTTGCAGCACCGGGTGTTCGTCTGCCGTGGCGGGCTCGGGCTCTGGCTCGGCAGCAAAGAGGTCGATTTGCTGCTGCGCGCGGGCGCTTTCGGCCTCCAGTTGCGCCAGGGTGTGGCGGGCCTGCTGCACGACGGCAGCCGGCACGCCAGCCAGTCGCGCCACCTGCACCCCGTAGCTGCGGCTGGCCGGGCCCGGCGCGATCTGGTGCAGAAAGACGATCTCTCGGCCTTTGCCTTCTGCGGCGCTGACATGCACATTGACCGCCCCCGTGTGGCGCGCGGGGAACTCGGTCAGCTCGAAGTAGTGCGTGGCAAACAGCGTGAAGGCGCGTACCCGGTCGTGCAGATAGGTGGCGATGGCGCTGGCCAGCGCCAGCCCGTCGTAGGTGGAGGTGCCGCGGCCGATTTCGTCCATCAGCACCAGACTGTGCTCGGTGGCGCTGTGCAGGATCTGCGCCGCCTCGGTCATCTCCAGCATGAAGGTGGACTGCGCATTGGCCAGGTCGTCTGCAGCGCCGATGCGGGTGTGGATGGCGTCGATCGGCCCGAGGTGACAGCTTTGGGCTGGTACATGGCTGCCGATGCTGGCCAGCAGCACGATCAGCGCCACCTGCCGCATGTAGGTGGACTTGCCCCCCATGTTGGGGCCGGTGATGATCTGCAGCCGCGTGCGTGTGTCCAGCACCGTGTCGTTGGGGATGAAGGGGCCAGCGCCCGTTTCTTGCAGGCGCGCTTCCACCACCGGATGGCGGCCCAGGCGGATTTCGATGCGCGGCTCGGGCACGAAGGTGGGGGCCTGCCAGTTCAGGGTCAGCGAGCGCTCTGCCAGTGCGGCCAGCACATCCAGCGTAGCGAGTGCACGCGCCAAGGTGCCCAGAGCGGGCACATGGGGTTGTAGCTCGTCCAGCAGCCGCTCGTACAGCCACTTCTCGCGCGCCAGCGCGCGCTCCTGGGCGCTGAGCGCCTTGTCCTCGAAGGCCTGGAGCTCGGGTGTGACAAAGCGCTCAGCGTTTTTCAGCGTCTGGCGGCGGCGGTAGTCATCCGGCACCTTGTCGAGCTGGCCCTGCGTGACCTCGATGTAGAAGCCGTGCACCTTGTTGTACTGCACGCGCAGGTTGGCGATGCCGGTGCGCTCGCGTTCGCGCGCCTCCAGGTCGAGCAAAAAGGCATCGGCGTTGGCCTGGATGGCGCGCAGCTCGTCCAGCTCGGCGTCGTAACCCGGCGCGATCACGCCGCCGTCGCGGATCAGGGCCGCGGGTTCGGGCAGCAGCGCGCGCGCCAGCAGCGCCGCCACGGCCAACGGCGGGTGCAGGTCGGCTGCCACGCGTTGCAGCAGCACGGCGGGGTAGGTGTCGGCCAGGATCGCCACCGTCTGGGCCAGATGGTCGGCGCGCTGCAGGGTTTGCGTCAGGCCGGCCAGCTCGCGCGGGCGTACCTGCCGCAACGCAATGCGCGCCGCCAGGCGCTCGACATCGCTCAAGCCACGTAGGCCCCGGCGCAGATCGTCGGGGCCGTGGGTGCGCAGCACGCCGATGGCGGCCAGCCGCTCGCGCGCGACGGCGCGGTCGCGTGGCGGCTCCAGCAGCCAGCGCCGCAGCAGGCGGCTGCCCATGCCGGTGGCGCAGGTGTCCAGCAGGGACAGCAGGGTGGGCGCGGACTCACCGCGCAGGGTTTGCGTCAGCTCCAGGTTGCGGCGCGTGGTGGCGGGCAGCTCGATCCACTCGTGCGGCCGCACCACGCGCAGCGCACGCACATGCCCCAGTTGCCGGCCCTGCGTGTGTTCGGCATAGTCCAGCAGCGCCGATGCCGCAGCATGCGCCTCGGGCAGGTCTTGCGCTCCCCAGCCGGCCAGCGTGGCCGCTTGCAGCTGGTCGCACAGCTTGCGCTGACCCAGGGCGGCATCGAAGGCCCAGGCCGGCCGCACCGTCAGGGC
>CALEDU010000026.1 GCA_937949455.1 uncultured Tepidimonas sp.
CCCAAAGGGCAAACCAAGTCGTGGTGGACGAGACGAGCGTGGCCCCGCTGGCGCATCCGCCAGTGAGCAGCGCATCATCGAAGTGCATGTGCCCGAGACCATCACCGTCGCTGAACTGGCGCACAAGATGGCGCTCAAGGCATCCGAGGTCATCAAGCAACTGATGAAGCTGGGCCAGATGGTGACCATCAACCAGTCGCTGGACCAGGACACGGCGATGATCGTCGTTGAGGAATTGGGTCACAAAGCGGTTGCCGCTGCGCTGGACGATCCAGAGGCTTTCTCGGAAGAGGAGGCGGTGCTGTACCAAGGCGAGGAGAAGACCCGACCGCCGGTGGTCACGGTCATGGGCCACGTCGACCATGGCAAGACTTCGCTGCTGGACTACATCCGCCGCGCCAAGGTCGCCGCCGGCGAGGCCGGTGGCATCACGCAGCACATCGGCGCTTACCATGTGGAAACGCCGCGCGGTGTCGTCACCTTCCTGGACACGCCGGGCCACGAAGCGTTCACCGCCATGCGCGCGCGCGGTGCGCAGGCCACCGACATCGTCATCCTGGTGGTGGCGGCCGATGATGGCGTGATGCCGCAGACGCGCGAGGCGATCAAACATGCCAAGGCAGCGGGGGTGCCGATCGTGGTGGCGCTCACCAAGATCGACAAGCCCGAGGCCAACCCCGACCGCGTCAAGCAAGAGCTGGTGGCTGAAGAGGTGGTGCCCGAGGAATACGGCGGCGACTCGCCCTTCATTGGCGTGTCCTCCAAGACGGGCCAAGGCATCGACGAACTGCTGGAAAACGTCCTGCTGCAGGCCGAAGTGCTGGAGCTCAAGGCCCCGGTGGACGCCAAGGCCAAGGGTCTGGTGATCGAGGCCCGTCTGGACAAGGGCCGCGGCCCTGTGGCAACCGCTCTGGTGCAGTCGGGCACGCTGCGCGTGGGCGACGTGGTGCTGGCCGGTCAAACCTACGGGCGTGTGCGCGCCATGCTCGACGAGGCTGGCCGCCAGGTCAAGGAAGCCGGGCCGTCCATCCCTGTGGAGATCCAGGGCCTGGCCGAAGTACCGCTGGCGGGCGACGACTTCATGGTGATGGCCGATGAGCGTCGCGCGCGCGAAATCGCCACCTACCGCGCCGGCAAGTACCGAAGCACCAAGCTGGCCAAGCAGCAGGCGGCCAAGCTGGAGAATATGTTTGCCGAGATGGCGTCGGGCGAAGTCAAAACCCTGCCCATCATCATCAAGGCGGATGTGCAAGGCTCGCAGGAGGCGCTGTCGGCCGCGCTGCTCAAGCTCTCCACCGACGAGGTGCGGGTGCAGCTCGTGTACGCGGGCGTCGGCGGCATCAGCGAATCCGACGTCAACCTGGCGATTGCCTCCAAGGCCATCATCATCGGCTTCAATGTGCGCGCGGACGCGAATGCGCGCAAGGTGGCCGAGGCCAGCGGCGTCGAGATCCGTTACTACAACATCATCTACGACGCGGTCGATGATCTGAAGGCGGCGATGGCCGGTCTGCTGGCACCCGAGAAGCGTGAGGAGGTCATCGGCATGGCCGAAATCCGCAGTGTTTTTGTCGCCTCCAAGATCGGCACGGTGGCGGGCTGTATGGTCACGCAGGGCCATGTCACGCGCAACGCACATTTCCGTTTGCTGCGTGACAATGTGGTCATCTACACTGGCGAACTGGAGTCGCTCAAGCGCTTCAAGGACGATGTGCGCGAGGTCAAGGAAGGCTTCGAGTGCGGCATCAAGCTCAAGAACTACAACGACATCCAAGTAGGGGATCAGTTGGAGTTCTTCGAGATCAAAGAAGTCGCGCGCACGCTGTAAGGAATCCACATGGCGACGAGAAAGGCATCCAACCGCAGTTTGAAGGTGGCCGATCAGATCCAGCGTGACCTGAGCGAGTTGATCCCGCGCGAGCTCAAGGATCCGCGCCTGGGCCTGGTGACCATCCAGTCGGTCGAGGTCTCGCCCGATTACGCGCACGCCAAGGTGTATTTCAGCGTTCTGGGTGCCGACCCGCAAGACTGCCAGGAAGCGCTCAACCAGAGCTCGGGCTTTTTGCGCAACGCCCTGTTCAAACGGCTACACATCCATACGGTGCCGACCTTGCACTTCGTCTACGACCGCTCGATAGAGCGGGCCGCGGATATGAATGCCCTGATCGCCAAGGCGGTCGCTTCGCGCGGCAAGGACGAGGACGCGACATGACGGCCGAGCCCCGTGCACGGGTGCCGCGGCACCCCGTGCATGGGGTGCTGCTGCTGGACAAGCCTGTCGGTTGGTCGGCGCAGGCGGCGGTGTCGAAGGTCAAATGGCTGCTCGCTGCGGAAAAGGCGGGCCACACGGGCACGCTCGATCCGCTGGCCAGCGGGTTGCTGCCCGTGTGTTTGGGTGCGGCCACCAAGTTCGCACAGGTGCAACTGGACGCCGACAAGGCCTACGAGGCGGTGTTGCGCCTTGGGGCTCGCACCACCACCGGCGATGCCGAGGGCGAAGTGATCGCCACCGCGCCGGTGGACGCGGCAGGTCTGAGCCCATCGCGGCTGGCCGAGCTGGCCCGCCGCTTCACCGGCGCGATCGAGCAGATCCCGCCGATGCACAGCGCACTGAAGAAAGACGGCAAGGCGCTGTACGAGTATGCGCGCGCGGGCATCGAGGTCGAGCGCGCGCCGCGCCGCGTGACGATCCATGCGTTGGCGCTGGAACTGATGCCCGATGACCCCGCCGCACTACGCTTGCGGGTGCGCTGCAGCAAAGGCACCTATGTGCGCACGCTGGCCGAGGACATCGGCGCAGCGCTGGGCTGTGGTGCCCACTTGACCGCGCTGCGGCGCACCGCCACTGGGGGGCTGACGCTGCAGCAGGCGATCACGCTGGAGGCACTGCAAGTTCTGACGCCACTGCAGCGCTTGCGCTGTCTACTGCCCCCCGAGACGTTACTGGAGAATGCGCCGCGCGTCGTGCTGGATGAGCGTGAGGCGGGCCGTTTTCTGAGCGGCTTGCGCCGGCGCGGCCCATGGCCGCCCGCTGAACTGGTCGCCGTGTTCGGCGACCGCCCGCGCGTCCTGCTGGGCACGGCCCGCTGTGCCGGCGGCGAATTGATTCCGGCGCGCCTGCTCGCGCCCACCGAAGTTTCCCAATATCTGCAACAGGCTGCACCATGACCTCTCGCCCTCCGATTCGCAACATCGCGATCATCGCCCACGTCGACCACGGCAAAACGACCATGGTCGACCAACTGCTGCGCCAATCCGGCACCTTTGCCGCCCACGAGAAGGTGGAGGACACGGTCATGGACAGCAACGCGCTCGAACGCGAGCGCGGCATCACCATCCTGGCCAAAAACTGTGCCGTGCGCTGGAATGGCACGCACATCAACATCGTGGACACACCGGGCCACGCCGACTTTGGCGGCGAAGTCGAGCGCGCGCTGTCCATGGTGGATGGTGTGCTGTTGCTGATCGATGCCCAGGAAGGGCCGATGCCGCAGACGCGCTTCGTGACCAAGAAGGCGCTGGCGCTGGGCCTCAAGCCCATCGTGGTGGTCAACAAGGTGGACAAGCCCGGGGCCAACTGCGACAAGGTGATCAACGCTGCGTTCGACCTGTTCGACAAGTTGGGGGCCACCGACGAGCAGCTGGATTTTCCGGTGGTGTATGCCTCGGGCATCAACGGCTGGTCGTCGCTGACCGAGGGCGCGCCGGGCGAGCGCTGGGGGCCGGATATGTCTGCGCTGTTCGAGACCATCCTCAAACATGTGCCCGCCCACGAGGGCGACCCGGCCGCGCCGCTGCAACTGCAAATTTCGGCACTGGACTACAACAGTTTCGTTGGCCGCATCGGCGTGGGGCGCATCAACGCCGGGACGCTGCGGCCAGCGATGGATGTGCTGGTCATGGAGGGGCCAGATGGCCGACAGTTCAAGGGCCGCATCAACCAGGTGCACAAGTTCCAGGGGCTGGATCGGGTGCAGGTGAGCGAAGCCGGGCCGGGCGACATCGTGCTGATCAATGGCATCGACGAGATCGGCATCGGTGTGACGGTCACCGATATCGCCAACCCGCGGCCGCTGCCCATGCTCAAGATCGACGAGCCGACGCTGACGATGAATTTTTGCGTCAACACCTCGCCGCTGGCTGGGCGCGAGGGCAAGTTCGTCACCAGC
>CALEDU010000027.1 GCA_937949455.1 uncultured Tepidimonas sp.
ACACCGAGTTGCGGCTGTAGAGAGCCATGTCTCGGTTGGCCCACTCGCCGGTCAGGCCCACTTGCCCCCACTTCGAGATGTCATTGGGGAAGCCGCATTTGCGCGTGCTGGAAAAAATCGCATCCACTTCCTCGACGCTCAAGCCCTTGATCGGGTTGTCCTTGTGCACGTACACAGCCAGGGCATCGATGGCCACCGGCACGGGATGCGGTTTGTAGCCGTGCTTTTTCTCGAAGCCTTCGACCTCTTTGGCCGACATCAGGCGGCTCATCGGGCCAAAGTTGGACGTGCCCTCGGTCAGGGCCGGCGGCGCGGTGGAGGAACCCGCCCCCTGGATCTGGATGTTGACGTTGGGGTACAGGCGCTTGAACTCCTCGGCCCACAGCGTCATGAGGTTGTTCAGGGTGTCCGACCCAATGCTCGTGAAGTTACCCGAGACACCCGCTGCTTTTTCGTACTTGGGCAGGGCGGGGTCGACTTGTGCGGCTTGAGCCATGGCTTGTTGGGCCGTGAAGCCCAGCGTGATGACGCCCATCAGCGCCACGAGTTTCTTGAGTTTCATCGGAAACACTCTCCAGAGGTTGAACGGGTCTGGTCGTCTTGGTTGACGGCCTAGATCAGCTTAGGTGCCTTCCATGACATTTTTATGACATGTTCATGCTGAACCAGCGTGCCAGAAGGTCTGGCCGCTCTGTCTGGTATGCTGTCTGCCTGTAGCAAACGACAGATCGGCGCCTTGCATGCACGACGGAACCCTGCTGGCCGCACTGGACCTCGGCTCGAACAGTTTTCGCTTGGAAATCGGGCGTTATCAGGCCGGCCACATTGAACGCGTCGAGTACCTGAAAGAGACCGTGCGCCTTGGCGCGGGCCTGGACGAGAACAAATCGCTGAGTTTGGTGGCGATGGAGCGCGGCTGGGAGTGTTTGGCGCGCTTTGCCGAAAAACTGCGCCCGCTCGAGCGCCGGCAGGTGCGCGCGGTGGCCACCCAAACACTGCGCGAAGCACGCAACCGCGATGATTTTCTCGGTCGCGCACAAGCGATTCTGGGTTTTCCCATCGACGTCATCGCCGGCCATGAGGAGGCACGACTGATCTACCAGGGCGTGTCCCACCTGCTGCCGCAGTCTGACGAGCGCCGTTTGGTGGTGGACATCGGTGGACGCTCGACCGAAGTGATTCGGGGCCAAGGCTATACCCCGCAGCGGATGGAATCCTACAGTCTGGGCAGCGTGGCGTGGTCGACGCGGTATTTTCCTGGGGGGAAAGTGACCGAAGCGGCCTTGCGCAGAGCGGTCGTCGCGGCCAAGGCCGTGGTGGATGAAGCGCTGGACATCTTTGCGCCAGGGAGTTGGGACGCGGTATATGCCTCTTCTGGCACGGCGGGGGCGCTGGCTGACATCCTGGCGCTGGCCGGCTTTGCTCCAGGCCAGATCACACGCGAGGGGATCGATTGGGTGGCCGATCGACTGGTGCGTGCCGGTCATGTGGACGAGGTACGCCTGGATGGCCTCAAAGACGACCGTCGGCCGGTGTTGGCCGGCGGCCTGAGCGTGTTGCTCGCGCTGTTCGAGCTGTTCGATTGGACGGTGGTCCACCGCGCGCAAGGGGCGCTGCGCCAGGGTGCCTTGTACGACCTGATCGACCGGGCGTCCGATCAGACCGACGTGCGCGAGCGCACCGTACGTTGGTTGGCGCAGAAGTTTTCCGTCGATAGCGCACAAGCCGAGCGCGTACGCCGTGTGGCGACCACTCTGTTCGAGCAAGTGGCCACGCCCGACCCGCGCAACGGCCGTTATTCGCAAAAGCTGGCGTGGGCTGCGCGCTTGCACGAAATTGGCACGCATATCTCGCACACCAGCGCTCACCGACATGGAGCGTACATCCTGGATCATGTGGATGCGCCGGGTTTTTCGCTGCCCGAGTTGCACCGCATGAGCCTGTTGGTGCTGGGCCAGCGGGGGAAGCTGCGCAAGCTCGAGCCGCATCTAGGCGAGGAGCTGTTCGCCAAGCAGTTGCTGTGCTTGCGCCTGGCCGTGCTGTTGTGTCACGCACGCAAGGATCCCGATGTGGCCGCCTTGCGGCTACAGTATGCATCGCGGCAGTTTCGGCTCACCACGCCGCCAGGCTGGGCCCGGCAGTATCCGCAGTCAGCGTGGCTGCTGCAGGAGGAAGCCGAAGCCTGGGACAAGACCGCGTGGCGGCTGACCGTGGACCTGCTCTGAGAGCTGTGGCGCACAAGGCAAGCGCTGCGCGCCCAGTTCCTCAGAGCAGTTCGGGGGACTGCACACATAGCAGCACGGTTTGCCAGCCCTGGTGGCGTTCACGGCGGCGCAGCCACCAGACCGCGCCCTTGCGGATCGAGCATTCGCCGCTTTCCATGCCCAATAATCTCGCCACGACACGGCCCAGGGTTGGCTGGTGTCCCACGACCAGCGCCGCGTGGCGCGCATCGGGCCATTGCACCACGTCCAGCAACCCCTGTGGCGTGCCATCCGGGGCCAGCTCGTGCCGGACACGGTAGCGTCGGCCAAGCGCGAGCACTGTCTGCTCGGTGCGCACGGCGGGGCTGGACCAAATGCGGGTGTCGTCTGGCAACTGGCGGCCAAGCCACGCTGCCATGCGGGCGGCCTGCTTTTCGCCTTTCGGCGTCAGGCGGCGCGACAGATCATCCCCACCGCCTTCGTCGGTTTCATCCAAATCCTCGGCTTCGGCGTGTCGCCACAAAATCAGATCCATCAGGTTCACCCTTTGGTACCGTAGCGGCCCATCAAGCTGGTCTGTGCCGACAGCAGGCCATTGCCGCGCAACGGCTTGGCGGCCAGGGATGCGGCCTTGACATATGTCCCATCAGGCTGTAGCAGCCATGCATCGCGCTGATCAGCCAAGTACAGGTGCAGGCATTCGTCCATGATGCGGGCGCGCAAGTGGGGATCGGTCACGGGCCACGCCAGCTCGACACGGCGCAGCATGTTGCGGTTCATCCAATCGGCGCTGGACAGCCACAGTTCCTCCTCATCACCGCAGCGGAAGTAAAACACCCGCGAATGCTCGAGGAACCGCCCGATCACCGAGCGGATACGCACATGGTCGGTTTGTCCGGGCACCCCTGCAGGCAGGATGCACGCGCCGCGCACGATGGCTTCCACCTGCACCCCAGCCTGGGAGGCGACGATGAGCGCCCGCGCGAGCGGCTCATCCGTGAGGGCATTCATTTTGAGAGTGATCTGCGCGGGCTGCCCCGCCTTGGCTGCGGCGATGGCGGCATCGATGCGTTCCAGCAATCTTTTGTGCAGATGGAACGGCGCCATGAGCACTTTCTGCAGCCGGGGCAGTCGGTTTTGGCTGGCGAGGTGACCGAAAATGTGATCGACGTCGGTGGTCAGCGCCTCGTCAGCGGTAAGGTAGCTGAGGTCGGTGTAAGCCTTGGCTGTGCCTGGGTTGTAGTTGCCCGTGGAGACATGTGCATAACGCACAAGCCGGTCATCCTCGCGCCGGGTGACGAGCAGCATCTTGGCGTGCGTTTTGAGGCCAACGATGCCATAGACCACTTGCGCGCCGACTGACTCCAGCCGTTCGGCGTGGTTGATGTTGGCTTCCTCATCGAAGCGGGCTTTGAGTTCCACCACAGCGGTGACTTCCTTGCCGCGGCGCACCGCCTCACGCAGCAGTTCGGTCATCTCGCCACGCGAGCCGGTACGGTAAATGGTCTGCTTGATGGCCAGCACCTGGGGATCTTCCACCGCCTCGCGCAAAAAGGCGAGCACCGCATCGAAGCTCTCGAACGGCTGGTGGATGAGTACATCTCCTTGCTTGAGTCGATCAAAGAACGACTGCCCAGGCACCAGTGCCACCGGCCAGCCGGGTGTAAAGCGCTCGAAGCGCAGTGCTGGGGCATCGATCAGGTCCACCAACTGGTTGAGGCGCACCAGATTCACTGGGCCCGGAACGCGGTAGAGGCTCTCCGGCGGTAGGTTGAACTGCTCGAGCAAAAAACTGGCCAAAAAGTCGGAGCAACCCGCCGACACTTCCAGTCGCAGCGCTTGGCCATAGTGACGCTGCTGCAAACCCAGCCTCAGCGCGGTGCGCAGATTTTTGACCTCTTCCTCGTCCACCGCGAGGTCGGAGTGCCGGGTGACACGGAACTGCGAAAACTCCAGCACCGAACGTCCGGGGAACAAATCGGCCAAATGGGACCGGATGATGCTGGAGATGGAGACGAAGTGCAGCTGCTTGGAGCCTTTGACGCCGGGCATCGACACATAGCGCTTGAGCGCGCGCGGCACCTTGACGATGGCGATTTCGTTTTCACGCCCAAAAGCATCGCGTCCCCCCAGCCGTACGATGAAGTTGAGCGACTTGTTGGCCACCTGCGGAAAGGGGTGAGACGGATCCAGCCCCACCGGCAGCAGCAGGGGCTGCACCTCATTGACGAAGTACTCGCGTACCCAGCGGCGTTGGCGGGGGTTGCGTTGGCCATGGGTGACGATGCGTATGCCGCGTTTTTCCAGTGCAGGCAACAGTTCTTCGTTGTAGATGGTGTATTGGCGCTGGACCAAAGCATGTACGCGGTCCGTGAGCGCGCGAAAGGTCTCTACCGTCGCAGGGCCGCGCTGCTCGTTGGCGATACGGGCCGTGTGGTGCGGAGCGAAGCGGACCTCGAAAAACTCATCCAAGTTGGATGACACGATCGCCAAATAACGCAATCGCTCCAGCAACGGAACGTCGGCACGGCAAGCCCAGTCGAGTACGCGCTCGTTGAAGGCCAGGATGCTCTGGTCGCGATCGAGAAAAACGTGTCGGCTAATGGAGTTCGAGGCAGCGTGGGTCATGGTCGGAGACTGGGGCGTGGCTGGGTGCGGGGGCACGCAGTAATGCCGATCGAGATTTTCACCTTGCGCACCTGCTCAATGATAGGATAGTTCAATGATGCGCACTGCGCGGCGCAGCTTCACGCGGAGTCAGGCGCAGCCGCGGTTGAGGGCGCGGCTGGCTGTGACAGGGGTGTGGGCCTGCTCTTGCGCCCAGTGGACGATTTCCAGCCGACCATCCGCGTGCTCGACCAAGGCACTGAGGCTCTCTACCCAATCGCCATCGTTGCAGTACAGCACGCCGTCGATGATGCGCATCTGCGGCCGGTGGATGTGGCCACAAACCACGCCGTCCAATCCACGTCGGTGCGCCTCGCGTGCCAGTGTCTCCTCGAACCGGGTGATGAAGCTGACGGCCGACTTGACACGGTGCTTGAGGTACTGCGACAACGACCAATACGGCAGGCCCATGCGGGCACGCCACGAATTGAGATGACGATTCAGGCGCAGCGCCCACTCATAGAGGGTGTCGCCCAGGTAGGCCAGCCATTTGGCGTACTGGATCACACCGTCATACAGATCGCCATGCGTGACCCACAGGCGGCGCCCATCGGCGGTCTCGTGCACGGCTTCCTCCACCACATCGACACCGCCAAAGGGGTGGCCAACGAATTCGCGCACGAATTCGTCGTGGTTGCCCGGGATGAACACCACTTGGCAGCCCTTGCGCGCGCGGCGCAGGATTTTTTGCACAACATCATTGTGGCTCTGCGGCCAGTACCAACGCCGTCGCAGTTGCCAGCCATCGATGATGTCGCCAACCAGGTAGAGCCGGTCGCTCGGGTGCGCCTTCAGGAACGCCAGCAGCGCCTTGGCTTGACAGCCCGGTGTGCCCAGGTGCAGGTCGGAGATGAATACCGCGCGCAGCCGCTCGCGTCCCTTTGCGGGGTGGTCGTCCTCATCGGGCTCATAAAAGCCCCCTGCGCGCGCTGCGGCTGCCCCACTTGCGCGAACGCTCCGCATCCCTTGCGGCCACTGGGCCGTGCGCCCCGCCAGAGAATCGCTGCGCAGCATCAGACCCCCAGCAGGTGGCGCCGGTAGCGCGACGGCAGGTCCATCAGCCGCATCATCATCGGCAAGTCGGCCGTATTGAAATCTGGATCCCACGCCGGTGCCCCCAGCACCTTGGCACCCAGCCGCAGATAACCCTTGACCAGTGCCGGTGGCTCCACCGGGAGCGTGTCATCCAACTCGTGCACCGGCAGCGGCAGCCGCGGCGTGACATGGAACTCCACCGGCGCTAGATAGTGCTCACGCATCTGGCGCCAAATACTGGCTGCGGCGTGGCCGCCACCAGCGATGCCATGGGGCCCCTCGTATTGCATCGGGATGCTAGCGCAGCCGATCATCACGTCCAAGCGGTTACGCAACATGAAGTCTGCCAGTGCCCCCCACAGCGCCATGATGACGCCGCCGTGGCGGTGCTGGGGATGCACGCAGGAGCGGCCCAGTTCCACCATCTGCTCGCGCAACGCGCGCAAGCGCGTCAAATCAAACTCGGTATCGCTGTAGAAGCACCCGACGCGCTTGGCCTGTGCTGGAGTCAGCACACGGTAGGTGCCGATGACTTCGCCGGTGTCGGCCGCACGCACCAGCAGATGCTCGCAGTAGTCGTCAAAAAGGTCGATGTCATGCCCTGGCAGCGGCGTGCGCAGGCGCGCGCCCATCTCATCGGCAAACACCGCGTACCTCAGGCGCTGGGCGGCGCGCACGTCGTCGAGGTGGCGCGCCCACGCCACCTCCAAGCGCGCAGCGGACGCAACGGCAGCAGCGGCCGCGCGCGCTGGAAGCAACCTCCCGGCCGTACGGCCCGGGGTCTGGCCCCCAATCAAAGTCGATAGGTGCAGCGTGGGCGTCGGAAGCTCTTTCATCGGGCATCATCTCCGCTTAGGTGGCGGGCGGTGCCAAGCCCGCCCACATTTGGCAGGTATCTTGGACAGCAAGGGTGACACAGCCTTGGCGGTTCCGTGTCAGCGGTATGACATCGGACATGCCTGGCGTGGCTTCACGCATATGTCATGCGGCCAGGCCAGACTGCAGGTCCCATGCCAGCGGGTTTTTTTTGGTTGCTGACGGCGCAGTTCCTCTCTGGGCTGGCCGACCATGCGGTGCTGATCGTCGCGATCGCCTATCTGCAGGAGCAGCGCCACCCACAGTGGTGGGCCCCGCTGCTGAAGTTTGCCTTTACCTGGAGCTATGTGCTGCTGGCACCGGTGGTCGGCGCTTGGGCCGATGCGGTGCGCAAGAACGTACTGATGGGGCGCATGAACGCGCTGAAGGCCGTGGCGGTGTTGGGACTGGTGTTCGGCGTGCATCCGCTGGCGGCATTTGCGCTGCTCGGGCTGGCGGCAGCGCTGTACGCCCCGGCCAAGTACGGTTGGATCACGGAATCGACGCCGGGGCGCGATCTGGTGGCCGCCAACAGCTGGATAGAGGTGTCGGTGGTGCTGTCGGTGCTGTTGGGCACCGCTTTGGGTGGTTGGTGGGTATCACCGGCTTGGCAGGCGTCTGCGGTGCCACCCTGGCTCGGGCGCAGCGGCTGGTTGCCCGCCACCACACTGCTGCCGGCGTTCGCCGCCGTGCTGGCGCTGTACGGGCTGGCGGCCTGGTGCAACCGTCGCATCCCATCGCGGCCGCCGCGGCGCATGCTGCCGCTGGGGGACTGGCCAGCGCTGTGGCCACGCTTTTGGCGGGACAACATACGGCTGTGGAGTGATCCGCTCGGCGGGCTGTCGCTGGCGGTGACAACATGGTTCTGGGGGTTTGCCGCGTTGATGCAGATCGCCGTGCTGCGCTGGGCCGAGCTGCGGCTGGGCCTGCCCTTGTCGCAGGCGGCCTACCTGCAGGCTACCGTTGCACTGGGCGTGGTGGCCGGCGCGGTTTGGGTGGCGCGGCGGGTAGAGCTGCGCCGAGCCTGGCGCGTTCTGCCACTGGGGGTGGTGCTCGGCATGCTGCTGGCGGTGGCAGTGCATGCCCGGGGGCTGGTGCCAGCGGTATTGGGACTGCTCATCATCGGTGCGCTGGGCGGCATGCTCGTGGTGCCGATGAACGCGCTGCTGCAGTATCGTGGCCACCGGCTGCTACAGCCGGGGCAATCGATCGCGATCCAAGGCTTCAACGAGAACGCCAGTGTGCTGGTCATGTTGGGGGCACTCGCGTTGGCCATGCGCGCCGACTGGCCGCTGGTGCCGCTGCTGTCGGCGCTTGGTGTGGCAATGGCGTTGGGGCTGGCGCTGCTGTGGGGGGTCACACGCCGGTGGCGGGTAAACCATCCCACCACGGCGAAGATTTGACGACCGCCGGCCCCGCAGCATGCGCTGCCAGCAGCCGCAGCCAAATGGACTCCACCTGCTCGACGATGCACCCCCAGCTCAAATGCTGCACCGCGTGCGCTGCACCGGCACGCAGCCGCTGCAGCAGCAGGTCATCACCGGCCACCGCGCGGGCGAGCTGCAAAAATGCTGGTGTATCCCCTAGTGGTGCCAGCAGACCGCTGTCGCCGTGGCGCACCACCTCGGCCGCTGCGGCGTAGTCGAAGGCCAGCACCGGCAGGCCGCTGGCCAGCGCCTCCAGCGTCACATTGCCGAAGGTCTCCGTCAGGCTTGGAAAGACCAACAAGTCGCCGTTGGCATAGGCCTGGGCCAGCGACTCGCCAGTCAACGCCCCCAGCAGCACCGCCTGCGGGCAGCGCTGTGCCAGCCAGGCACGCTGCGGCCCGTCACCCACCACCACCAGCCGCCAGTTTGGTGCCACCGCACGCATGGCGTCGTAGACGTCGGCCAGCAGCGCCAAATTTTTCTCGGGTGCCAGGCGACCCACATACAGCAGCACGCGCTCGTCGCTTTGCACGCCCCAGACCGCGCGCAGCGCCGGGTTGCGCCACTCCGGCGTAAAGCGCTGTGTATCGACGCCGCGTTGCACGACGATCAGCCGCTCGAATCCCGCAGCGCGCAGCTGCTGGCGCAGGCTGTCGGTGGGCACCAAGGTGCAGTCGGCGTTGTTGTGAAAGCGCCGCAGATAGGCCTGCACCGAACGGCGCAGCCAGCCCACACCATAGTGTTCGCTGTAAGCGTCGAAGTTGGTGCGGAAATCTGTGCTGAGCGGCAGTTGTAACTTGCGCGCGATACGCAATGCCGACCAGCCCAGGGGCCCCTCGGTCGCAATATGCACAAGGTCAGGGCGCCGCCGCATCCACAGCGCTTGTAGCGCGCGCTGCGCAGGCAACCCCATGCGCAACTGCGGGTAGCGCGGGATCGGCAGCCCACGCGTGAGGACCTGCTCCAGCCCTAAGCGGCTGCCGTCGTGGTCGTAGGCGTCGGCCGCCTGCCGCGGCCGTACCACTTGCACATCGTGGTCACGCAACTGCAGCCCGCGCACCAGCCGCTCCACCGTCGTGGCCACGCCGTTGACCTCGGGTGGGAAGGTTTCGGTGACCACCGAGACGCGCAGCAGCGCACGGCGGGGCGGAAAACTCTCAATCATGATGCGCGCATCCATGGGTGCGAGCTTGGCCGCGGCGTGCGACAGGCGTGTGACAGACTGCGCCGTGGCCGTAAACGTCACCGTCACGTCACATGATGTCGCGACCATGACGCTTGCCGGTACTGCTGCGCGCCGCGGCGTTCACAGTCCCGCTCACCTTCCCCTTTCACCCTCGACGAGGACCTCCGATGATGCTGCAACGCTTTTTGAATACGCTGCACGAGCAACGATGGGATGACCACCGCTATTACCATCAAAGCCGCATCAACCAGACGCTGCACCTGATCAGCGCGATCTGCTTCGTGCTCGCCTATGTCTGGCTCTTCCAGGACCCGGCCACCGCAGCCTTGATCGCCTGGGGTATCTCGATGGTGACGCGCCAATCAGGGCACTTTTTCTTCGAGCCGAAGGGCTACGACCATGTCAACCAAGTCACGCACGAGTACAAGGAGGCGGTCAAGGTCGGCTACAACCTGCGGCGCAAAGTGGTGCTGATGGCGGTGTGGGCTGCCTCGCCCTTGCTGCTGGTGTGGGATCCGACGGCATTCGGGTGGCTCCAGCCGCACGAGGACTGGCGTGGCTTTTGGCATAACGTGGGCTGGCTGTGGTTCGCCATTGGTATCGGCGGCCTGCTGGTGCGGGTGCTGCAATTGTGGGTCGAGAAAGACCTCTACACCGGTCTCGTATGGGTCACGAAGATCGTCACCGACCCATTCCACGATATCAAGCTGTACCACCGCGCGCCGCTGTATCTGCTGCGCGGTCAACTGCTCGATCCGGGCCATCCTCGCGCCGGCTGAGCCAAGCGGCCAGCGTCTCGCGCAGCAGACTGCGGCGCAGGCGCTTGGCCCAGGCCGTGTTCGGCAGAGTCTCGTCGCGCCACCACCAGCCATCGGCCTGCATGTGGCGGCAAGCAGCAACGAAGCGCTGCAAAGCCTCCTCAAACACCTCTTCCTCCAGCGCAATCGGGAAAATCAGCCGCCCGGTGCCGACCCAGCTCAGCGCCAGCCCGGCGTCGCGCAGGTAGTACTGCAGCAGCCAGTGGTAGCGTCCCGGCTGGGTGTAGAGCACCGTCCAAATCGACGACAGGGCTGCCACGCGCACCGGTGCGCCGGCAGCTTCCAGTGCTGCGTTGAAGCGCTGCTCGCGCGCACGCCAGCGCTCGTCCAGCCCGTCGTAGGCGGCGCACACCTCGGGCCGCTGCAGCGCGTGCAAGAATGCATTCATGGCGCCCATCACATACGGGTGGGCATTGAAGGTACCCCGGGCAAAGCACAGGTCGGCCGGGCGCTCGGAACGGAAGCGCTCCATCCAGTGCCGCTTGCCGCACACCACGCCCACGGGCAGGCCACCACCGAGCGTTTTGCCATAACAGACGAGGTCTGCCTGCACGCCAAAGTACGCCTGTGCACCGCCCAGCGCCAGCCGAAAGCCGACGAAGACCTCGTCGAAGATTAGCGCGATGCCGGCTTCGGTGCAGACCTGACGCAGACGCTGTAACCAGCGCACATATGCGTCCCGGTCGAAGCCAGCCGCGCGCGTACCGCTGACGAGCGTGGAGTCGCTCGGCGCAGCGCGGTTGGGGTGCAGCGCCTGCAACGGATTGACCAGCACGCAGGCGATGTCCCGCCGCGTGCGCAGCACCTCCAGCGTCGCTTCACTCATTTCGGCCAGCGTATAGGTCTCGCGCGGCGGCAGCGGGTTGCCAGGTCCAGGCTGCACATCCTCCCACCAACCATGGTAGGCACCTGCAAAGCGCACCACATAGCGCCGCCCGGTGTGATAGCGCGCCAACCGCACCGCCTGCATCACCGCCTCGGTGCCGGACATGTGGAAAGTCACATCGTCCATACCGCTGAGGGCCTTGAGCCGCGCGACGTTGTCCGCCACGCATGGGTGTAGACCGCCCAGCACCGGGCCCAGCGCCGCCCCCAGGCGCGCGCCCTCTTCCATCGTGTCCTTGTAGAAGTCCAACCCGAGCACGTTGACGCCGTAGGAGCCGGTCAAGTCGAGAAAGCGGTTACCGTCGAGGTCGATCAGCCACGGGCCGTCATTGCAGGCCCAGAACGCCCCCACCGGGAGTTCGCGCGCCAGCTCTGCGAAGGGATAGGGCACGCGATAGCGTGCGGTCAGGCGCAGGTCTGGCATGCCGTCGCGTGCCTGTGTGGTCAGCGCCAGTGTCTGGGGCGCGGCAGCACGCAAGCGCTGCGACAGCGCCTGCCAGCCCTGCAAACGTGTCTGCAACACATGATCCGGGGCACCATCGAGCGCGAACGCCTGCGGCGCTTGCAGCGCATAGCCAGGCAGCCAGCGGGCCACGCGCTTGGCCATGCGCTGATGCCCAGCCAACGACGGATGCTTGGCGCGCGACAGGCGCAGCCGCCGCCAACCCCACGGTGCCACGGCCAGCGCCGCGGCAGCCCCCAACCAGACCGGTTCGATCATCGTTGTCACCATTCCTTCAACAGGTTCAGCGACATTTATATGCATGGCCTTTGACACGCCTGTGAAAACCACCGCCGCGTCCCGTGGCTGGCGCGCCTGGCGCAACCGCGTGCTGCAGCACGAAACGCTGAACTACGCGTTGACCAACCACGTGCCGCGCGTGGCGCTGACGCTGCTAATGGGCCGCTTAAGCCGCATCGACAGTCCAGCGTTGACAAGGCTCATGCTGTCGGTGTGGGGGTTGTTCACCGACCTGGATTTGAGCGACGCCGCTGCGGCTGAATACCGCAGCCTGCGCGACGTGTTCACGCGCGCACTGCGCGCGGGCGCACGCACATTCGACCCCGACCCGCATGTCCTGTGCAGCCCCTGCGACGCCATTGTGGGCACCTGTGGGGACGTGCACGGCACCACCGCCTGGCAAGCCAAAGGGATGCCGTACCGGCTGGAGGATCTGATCGGTCCAGAGGCCGCTGCTGTCTACGCCAATGGCCGGTTCGTCACGCTGCGGCTGACTTCAGCGATGTACCACCGCTTTCACGCGCCGGCCGACCTGCACGTGCAGCGCGTGCGTTACGTCAGCGGGGATGTCTTCAACGTCAACCCGCCGGCGCTGCGGCGCATCCCGGCGCTGTTCTGCCGCAACGAGCGCGCGCTGATCGAAGCGACGCTGCCGGACGGCAGCCCGATTGCACTGGTGCCGGTGGCAGCGATCCTGGTGGCCAGCATTCGGCTGCATTTCTTGGATGTGACACTGCACCTGCGTTGGCGCGGGGCGCACGAGCTGCCATGCGATGCGCGTCTGGGCCGCGGGCAGGAAATGGGCTGGTTCGAGCATGGCTCCACCATCTTGCTGTTTGTGCCGGCTCACTGGCGACTGGCCGACGGCGTCGAGCCAGGCCGTGTCGTGCGCGCCGGGCAGGCGCTGTGGCGGCTTGAGGCCTGAACCACGACATCCGGCAGGCGCATCAGTGGATGCCAAGCCTCTTCATGCGCTCCCACAAATTTTTGCGGCTGATCCCCAGCGACTCGGCGGTAACGCCTATTTGCCAGCCATGGTGGGCCAACATCTGTTCGATGTAGAGCCGTTCTTGCCGGCGCAGGAAGTCCTCCAACCGCTCGCCAATGCCCGACGCCGCTCCCCCCTGGACCGGGGACATTCCCCGTGTTTGAGTCGTAACAACGGGGGCCAGAGGCACCGGCGCGGCAGGCTGCGTATCGGTGAAATGGGTCGGCAGCAACTCCTCTTCGGTGGCCAGCAAGCAAGCGCGCTCCACTGCATTGCGCAACTCGCGCACATTGCCGGGCCAAGGCTGGGATGACAGCCATGCCTCGGTCAATGGGCCCAGGCAGCGAGGACGCCCTGGATGGGCATGATTCCAATGGCTGACGAAGCGCTGTGCCAACCAGCCGATATCTTCTGGACGGTCGCGCAGCGGCGGCACATGCAAATGCACGACATTGATGCGGTAGTACAAATCCTCGCGAAAGCGCCCTGCGCGCACCTCTTCGTGCAGATGTCGATGGGTGGCAAAAATCAGGCGCACATCCACCTGCAAATCGCGCTCGGCGCCCAGCCGCGTGATGCGCCGGTCCTGTAGCACGCGCAGCAAACGCGCCTGCAGGGCCAGCGGCATGTCGCCAATCTCGTCGAGAAATAGCGCTCCGCCCTGCGCCTGCTCGAAGAGCCCGCGGTGGGCCCGGTTGGCCCCCGTAAAAGCGCCGCGCTCGTAGCCGAACAACTCGGCCTCGACCAGGCTGTCTGGCAAGGATGCGGTGTTCACGGCGACGAAAGGGCGATCCGTGCCCAGGGTTTCGCGGTGCAGGCAGCGCGCCAATTCCTCTTTGCCAGCGCCAGACTCTCCAGTAATGAGCACGGTCTGCCAATGATCGCCCAGCCGCTGCACCAGGCTGTACAGGCGCCGCATCTCGCTAGAGACGCCTAGCGGACATCCATGGGCGGGCCACGCTGGCCGCGCAGCCCTGTCAGCAGCGCGCCGAGGGTCCGCCAGGGCGCGCAGGTGACGCAGCAGCCGATCCATGTCCAGCGGTTTGGTCATGAAATCCAAGGCGCCACGCGCCAGCAGCGCCTCCCGCAGGGCCTGTGAACCAAAGGCGGTGATGTAGATCCAGGGGACCTGCCGCCACGCCACCGGCAAACGCTGCGGCAGTTCCGTGCCGTCGCCATCGCCCAAGCGCACATCACAGATCACTGCGTCCGGCGCGGCAGACCCAAGCGCCTGCTGTTGCGCGGCCTGCGCACTTCGCCACCACCGGCAGCGCATGCCCTCCAGCTGCAAGCGATCGGCGAGCGCTTCACCCATGAAAACATCGTCTTCGATCAGATCGATTTGCATTTATTCCGCTTTCTCCGCATGGTCTGGACAAGGCGACACAAAGCGCGCCTCCAGCACGGTCGACCACTTGCCCTGCCGACTCGTCAGCAGCAATTGCCCTTGCGCATCGGCCAGCAGCCGAGCGCTCACCCACAAGCCCAATCCCACCCGCCCATCGCTGGCTCGGTGCTGCCCGCTGATGAGCGCAGCAAATGCCTGCTCATCCAGCACACGGCCGGTGTTGGCCACGGCAACCCACCATGCGCCAGGCGAGGATCGTGCGTGGACTGAGACCTGGCCGTCCCGGCCCGCTGCCGCCACCGCGTTCAGGCACAGATTGAGCAGCACCTGGCGCACGGTCAGCGCGGGCAGTGGAATCTCAGGCGGCGGCACGTGCCACAGCAGCGTCACCCCCTCACGCTCACAAACCGGCGCCAGCAGGGTGTGCAGGTCTTCCAAATCTTGCGCCTGCAGCCCATGTTGGGCACCGCGAGCCTCGTTGAGCAAGGCCTGTACGGTGGCGTGGATATGGTGCAGACCGCGCTCGACCAAATCGAGCAAGCGCGCCGACGCCTCGTCGAGACCGCCGCGCAGCCGCCGGTTGTCCAGCGCTGCCAGCATGCCACCAATCGGGTTGTTGACCTCGTGTGCGATGGAAGCCGCCAGTTGCCCAACGCGCGACAGGCGCTCTGCTTCCAATAACTGCCGCTCCAGCGCCCGCTGGCTGTCGAGCTGTCGCAACATCGCCTGGTAGGTGCGCGCCAGTTCGCCCACCTCGTCACGGCGAGTCAGCAGGGACTGCATCGCGCGCTCTTGCAGCACCTGCGACCAGGATACCTGCCGGCCAACGTGAGTCATCGAATCGCGCAAAGCCCCGATCGGCCGCGAAAGACGCCAGCCCAGCGCTGCACCGCCAATGCCCAACAGCACCAGTGTGCCGAGCGCGAGCAGGCCCAGTCGCTCGAATAAGGCCAGCCGCTGGCGTTCACTCAAACCAGACGGGTGTATGGCCAACACCGTACCGAGTTGCACGCCTTCATCGCCCACGATCGGTTCAGCCATCACGAGCACGTCCTCAACGCGAGCGCGCTGCCAGGGCAGCCACGACATGCCCCGAGGCGATTCATGGACTTGCCGCACGGCCCGCTGCAGTTCCGTCGGCCATGCCGACACATGCTGGCCTAGGGGAAAGCGCAGCGGCAACGATGCCGCCAAGACGCGCTCGTCTTCGCCCAATACGATCACTTCACGCGGCTCATCAGGATAGGAAACACCCGCGGCGCGCGCTAACTGGAAAGCGTGCCAGGTGTCGCCCTGCACCACAGGTTCGACCAGCGCCAACGCCAGCGTACGCGCCAATCTTCGCGTCTCCTCTTCGGCACTGGCTCGCATGGCCTGATCGAACAACAGCGCTGTCACCAGCGCGGCGACTGCGCCCCCCAACAATGCCACCCCCATCATCGCGATGGGAACCAACCAACGCAAGGGCAAGCGTCTCATGCCGAGGCCCGTCAGGCGGCTTCGCGCGCCATGCGTTCGATGGGGTCGTACCACGAAGCTTTGGCTGGCACAAAGCCATCTAGCTGCAAATCGGCCAGCACGGCCGCGCCTTCTGCATCGCTGGCCATGGTCCACAGGGCTTGCGCCAGCGCCTGGCGCTGCACGGCCGGCAAGCTGCGCCGCACCACGAGCGGTGGGAAGGCAAATGGCGGCGATCTCCAGATGACCTGGGTGCCGCGAACGCGCTCGGGATGGCGCAGCGCAAGCCACTCCCATACATAACCGTCCACCGCACCGGCATCGGCCAGCCCCGAGGTCACCGCTTCGATCACATGTCGATGCGCGTAGGTAAAGAAACTGCGCCCGAAGAACCGCTGCGGGTCGTGCCCCCGCTGGCGCAGCCAATGTCGCACCACCAGGTAGCCCGAATTGGACAGGGGATCTGCATAGGCAAATGTGCAGCCTTGCAGGGCAGACCAGTCATGGTGCCGGCCCTGCTCGCGCGCGATCACATAGCCGTGGTAACGTGGCTGGCCGCACCAAAGGGGCGCCGCCAGCAGTTCAAGTTCATCGCGGCGCAACACATATGGATAGCCACACAACCAAGCAGCGTCCAGGTTGCCCTGATGCAATCCATCGATCACCTGGCGATAAGCTGAATAAGGGCGCACCGTTATCCCCACCGCGCTGATGCGCTCCAAACAAGCGGACCAACGCCGCCACAGTCCGAGGCGATCCTCCAACACCACTGGCGTGATGCCAAAGCTCAAGGCGGGCGCGGCGCTGGCACTGCCTACACCAGATCCCAGAACCAACGCCGCGCTCTGCTGCAGCCAACGGCGGCGGCTCGGCGTGGTCAAAAAAGGCGAGCGTGAGAACTGGATCGGAAATGCTGTCATGGTTACCCTAAGGTAACACAAGCTGCTCGACTTCCCTATCGGGTGTTACCCTGGGGTAACCAACGCGCCAAAGGCCAGCCGGTCACTCGCCGTATGGAGGGCTAGCCTTACTGACCGCATGGTTTGGCATGCCCTTTGCATGGTATTTCCCCGAGTAGTCTGCACAACTTCGCCGCCGCCAAAGGAGATGACCATCAGCAAACGCCTTCCCCTGCGCGCCGACCGCGCGCTGCTGCACGACGAAGGGGCTTGCCTGCCATTGCGCAGCCGACATGGTCAGTGTCGCGCTTGTGAGCAGGCGTGCCCCCACGATGCCATACAGGTCCGCCCAGAGGTCGTGTCGCTGCAGGCGTCTTGCACAGGTTGTGGTCGCTGCGTGGCGGCATGCCCGACCGAAGCCTTGATGCTACCCGAGCTGCAGCCTTTGTTGGATACGGCAATGGTTGAAGATGGCTGCATGCCCGAGGGTCGGGTGCGAATCGAGTGCCGGATGGTTCCGCAGCAACATCATGCAGGCTCGACAACGGTCGTGCCATGCCTGGGCGCCTTGCGCGTCGGGCATTTGTTGGGGCTGGCTTGTCGGCACAGTGACGTCGAGATCATTGACCGCGGCTGGTGTGCCGGCTGTCCAGTGGGTGCCCAGCCCGGCGAAGGGGAACCACCTGCACCGGGATTGCCCATAGCCCCCCACCCTGCTGCAGCGGCCGCCGATATCGCCAATGCCTGGCTCGATGCACTACAACAGCCGCAGCGTGTCACGCTGCGACAGGAGGCATTGGACCTCAGGCTGCGTCCGGCGGCGCTGCCACCCATGGACGATCCCGGCCCCGAGTTGGATCGCCGTCGCTTTTTCCGCCACGTGGTGGAGCGGCCCGCTGGTCGGCACAAATCGCCACAACCGATGGGCGGCGACGGGCAAGCCGCCTACCCTGCCGCTCAGCGCCACCCCTCGCCAGAACGGGTGCGCCAGTATCGGGCGCTCACCGCGCTGGCCGCTCGTACTGGTACTGCGGTGCCAATCGAATTCTTCCCGACGCTGCATCCCAGTGGAGACTGCTGTGATGCGCGCATGTGCGAAGCGCTGTGTCCGACACGCGCTTTGTCGGTCGCCGATGACGGCGCGCAGGCTTGGTTGCGTTTCGACCCGACGGCCTGCATTGCTTGTGGTGCCTGCGTCCGTGCATGCCCCGAAGGGGCTTTGAACCTGCAGCCTCACGGCGGGTCGCCCGCGACGCGGGTGCTTTATGAGCATCGGCGTGCGGCCTGCCGCTCCTGCGGCGAGACCTACACCCCAGCGGCCAACGACACGGGTCTTTGCCCTATTTGTCAGAAATCGCAACGCTTCATCGATGACGCACGCCGGCAATTGTTCGGTGCGGCGTCCTAACCACCCGTTCCACCCCACGAGGAGAATCAAAGATGAGCATCATGGAACGTCTTGTCGTCCCCACTGTTTCACGGCGCCGATTTTTACAAGCCACCGCAGCCACGGGTGGCGCTGCGGCGCTGCTGAGCGAGCGCTCCCAGCCGGTCTCGCAGGCGCAGCCAGCGGCCGCTGCGGGCGGCAGCAAGACTGTCATCACCAAAAATATCTGTCATCAATGCCCTGCACGCTGCGGCATCGACGTCTACACCACCGACGGGCGGGTGCATGCGATCTACGGCGACACCGACCATCCGATCGCCAATGGCAAACTGTGCCCGAAAGGCCCCCTGGGCACCTACATCCTGTATGACCCTGACCGCTTCAAGGGGCCAATGAAGCGCACCAACCCGAAAAAAGGGCGCAACGAAGACCCCAAATTCGTGCCGATCAGCTGGGATGAGGCGCTGCAAACCGTTGCAGACCGGCTCAATGCTTTGCGCGACAGGGGGGAAAGCCACCGCTTCGCGCTCATCTACGGCCGCGGCTGGGGAGCCAGTTGCGCTGGCTTGCAGGGCACCTTCGGCAAGCTCTATGGCAGCCCCAATGTGGCCATTGGACACAGCTCGATGTGCTCGGACGGATCAATCAAATCCAGACAGGCCACCGACGGCAACGGCAGCTACAACGCGCACGATTACCGGAACTGCAATTACCTCCTGCTGTTTGGATGCGGCTTCCTGGAGGCTTTCCGTCCCTACAACAACGTCATGCAGATGTGGGGCTATATGCGCACCAAGAGCCCCAAGACGCGGGTGACGGCGGTCGATGTGCACATGAATACCACGCTGGCTGCCAGTGATCGCGCTTTGTTGATCAAGCCCGGCACCGACGGAGCGCTGGCCTTGGCCATCGCCCACTACATCCTGACCAATGGCCTGTGGGACCGCAAATTCGTCGGCGACTTCAAGGACGGTGTCAACCGCTTCAAGGCTGGCCAAACAGTCGATCCCGACACGTTTGCAGAAAAATGGGTCAAGGGTCTGGTAGAGTGGTGGAACATTGAACTGAAGGACCGCACACCCAAATGGGCCAGCGAGGTCACGACGATTCTCGAGCGTGACATCGTTGCGACGGCCCACGAGTTTGGCAGCACACGCCCAGCCATGGCGTTGTTCGAGCGGGGTGCCCATGCCCACAGCAACGGCATCCTCAACGGAATGGCGATCCACTCCCTCAATGCCCTGGTGGGATCCCTATTTGCCAAGGGCGGGATGATGTATCAGATGGGTGTTCCCTATGGAGCACTGCCGGCCAACGCCGAGGAATATCTCGACGACTATGCCAAATCCGGCCCGTGGAAGCAGTATCCCCGCATCGATCTCAAGGGTCATCCGGACGGTTATCTACTGGCCAATAACATGCTGCAAGAGGTCGGCCCCAATTCATTGGCCGGCAAGCCGTACAAGCTCGACACCATCATGTTCTACCAGAACAACGCGGTGTGGACAGCGCCCAATGGCCAATTGTGGGAAGAAGCGCTGAAAGAGCTGTTCGTCATCGACACCAGCCCATTCCCAGGTGAGACTGCCATGATGGCCGACCTCATCTTGCCAGACCACACCTATCTGGAGCGGCTGCAGGATGCACCCACCTATCCTTTCGAAGGGTGGCCCATGACGCAACTGCGCGTGCCAGCCATCAAACCGCTGTACGACACCAAATATTTTGGCGACACCCTGATCGAGATCGGCAAACGCATCAAGGGGCCAATGGGGGAGTATTACAAGGTCCTCAAAGACACCGAAAATGTCTTGCGCCATTTGGCGAAAGGTTTCGAGGCCAATCCGGGCGACAACGGTGTCAAGGATTTTGAGTCTTGGAAAGAAAAAGGCGTTTGGTACAAGAAACCTTATCTGTGGCAGCAGCGTGACGGTGAGTTCTATGAGTGGGATGGTCGCGACTACAACCGCTTGATGACTCCCGATGAAGTAAAGGCCAAGTTGATCAAGACACCTTCCGGGCGATTCGAATTCCGAAGCGGTTGGCTGGAAGCCAATGCGGATTGGATTGCAAGCAAAACCGGGCGGGACAAATCCAAACTGATGTTCCCGCACTGGGAAGAACCCAAGCACCCCGGCGGGGGAGACCTTTATATGGTCACGCCAAAGGTGGCTTTGCACGCGGAAGGTCGTGGGGGCAATATCCCTGTGGCCATATCTTTGCTGCAGCCCGTCATGGGGGGTCGTGATCAGATCTACATTGAAATCCATCCCGAGACGGCGCGCCAGCGCGGCATCCGCGATGGTGACCTGTGCCGTATCAAGTCCGAAGTCGGCTCCATTACCGGCCGGGTACGCTATTTCGAAGGCGTACGCCCTGACACCCTGGTATTCCCGATGGAACATGGTCACTGGGCCATGGGGCGATGGGCCAAGGGACGCTCCCCAGGGCACAGTGGCGAAGTGACGGTCAATCAAAGTGACCGCATCTCCGGCCAGTGCAACTACTATTCCACCAAGGTCACGATCGAGCGTGTCGCCTGATCGCCTTCATAACCAACAGGATTCAAGGAGAACGACATGGCCAAATGGGGCATGGTAATCGACCTGGATAAGTGCACGGGCTGTCAAGCCTGCACCACCGCCTGTGCGATGGAAAACAATCGTCTGCCGGGCGAAAACTGGCAGGATGTCCTCTTTTACCACGAGGGGACCTACCCCAATGTGAAGCTGCAATGGTTCCCACGCCCTTGCATGCACTGCGAAAATCCATCCTGTGTCAGCGTTTGCCCGACGGGGGCTACTTATAAGATGAAGGATGGCGGCTATGTGCTGATCGACTGGAACAAATGCATCGGCTGCAAGGCTTGCATGGTGGCCTGCCCCTACGGTGTGCGCTTCTACACCGATGAAAAATCGGTGGTTCAGCCAGACCTGCGCAGCGTATTCCCAGGCAAGAACGGCCGTCAATGGGATCCGCCTTACAAGGGGCCAAACGACGACCCGACGCATGGTGTTGGCATCCAACCGCACGGCGTGGTTAGCAAATGCACCTTCTGCTACCACAAGACCAGCACAGCGCCGCAAGGCGTGGCCGATCTGGACGAGGACGATCCCAATACCAAAGAGCACACACCGGCGTGCGTTCGAGTCTGCCCGCCCAAGGCCCGCTATTTTGGCGATCTCAACAATCCTCAAAGTAAGGTCAACAAGTTGATCGCCGACAAGCGTGGGGTGCGCCTGCTCGAGCACACGGGCAATAAGCCCCAGGTGTACTACCTGTCTGGCGGGGCGGGTGCCGCCGTCCCGAGTTCCCGAGCCAATGAACGCAAGGTCTAACGACGTCTGTAGGAGACAAGCATGTCCACGATTGCCTCACCCCGCCCCTCTGTTCCGAGCAGCCCCATGGGGCTGGTGCTGATCGCTGCGCTGATTGGCCTCGTTGCCAGTGGCGTTTATGTCGTCAGCCAATTGATGACCCAGGGTCACACCGCTTACAACGGCGACAGCCGCGGATTGTTTTGGGGCCTACCCATTGTCACTTATGACTTCTTTCTGCTGTCCTCGACAGGACTGAGCATGCTGGCCTCGGTGTGGACGGTGTTTCGCGTCGAGGATTACCGCCCGATCGCGCGTCGCGCCACTTGGTTAGCGGTGGCTGCGCTGGCCGGGGGGGTGGTTGCGCTCTTTCTGGAACTCGGCTACCCGCTGCGCGCCATGCTCATGATTCCGTTCTCCGGTGCCACCAGCGCACCCCTGTTTTGGAAGGTCTGGGGCGTGATTGCCTACAGCGCAGCGTTGCTGTGGCTGATCGTGGGCTGGCTGCTGCCTCGAGCCCCGGAGCCGCCGCGCGCCGCAGCCGTGCTGGCCTTGGTGGCCGCCGTGTATATTAATTTCATCGCCGGCGGGGTATACGGCTGGATGTCGATGCGCCCATTTTGGTTCGGCGGAGAGATGTCTCTGGCCTTCCTGGTCGAGTCGCTGCTGGGGGCCGTGACATTTGTCATCATCTTCACGCACCTGGCCCAGGGCTTTCAGGTTGATCGCCTGAACGAACCGACGCGCCACCTGTTCACTGGACGCTTGGGCGGCCTGTTTGCCATCCTGATGGTGGCTCATGCCTTCTTTGTGGTTTCGCGGCTGATTGCCGGTCTTTATGCCAATGGTGACGGTATGGAGGTTTGGCACTACCTGTGGAGCCGTCCTGTATTCCATCTTGAACTCTGGCTGGGGATCGGCGTGCCGTTGTTGCTGACCGTCGTACCGACATGGCGGCGCAATCCGCAACTGCAGCTCCTCGCAGCCATCGTGGCTATCGTTGCGCTATTTGCGGCGCGTTACGATTTCGTCGTAGGTGGTCAACTGGTACCTCTGTTCAAGGGCAGCTGGGTGCACGGTTTGCTCGAATATCAGCCGTCGATGACCGAATGGGCGGTTCTGGCCCTTGCGATATTTCTGTCCAATGCCGTCAACGCCTTCGGTGAAAAGCAGCTGCAGTTGGACGAGCGCTGATGAACGGTATGGAACAACCGGTGGCGCAGTCCCAGCTGGATTGGGTCAGAGATGCTGATCCAGTCCTCCGTGCTGCCCGTGCCGAGGCCTTCTGGTTGCTGGCCCGAGCCTTCATGCCGCCACCGCGCGGTTGGCGCTTCGGTGATTGGTACGGATTGCTGATCACCGATCTCGAAGAGTTGTCGGGCACCCTACAACTGGACCTCGCTGCGTTGCGTGCTGCGGCTCAGCAAGTGATCGATCTGCGCAGAGACGTCGATGAAGCTGGCGGACCAGGGGCCGACTGGCTCGTGGCATATGCCTCGCTGTTTTTGACGCCACCCGTGCCAGCGCCGCTGAACGCGGGGCTGCTGCTGGAGGGGTCGCTGGCAGGGTCGGTAGCACAACAAGCCCTGGCCTGCTATCAGGCCGGTGGCTTTGCGCCGTCCGATGATTTCCACGACCTACCAGATCATGTTGCGGTGCAGCTCGAATTCATGGCGCGCATGCTGGATCAGCAGACGAATGATGGCGAACGGCAGGTCTTAGCTGACTCGTTCGCCCACCATTTTTTAAGGGCCTGGGCCCCGCTTTTACAGCAGGCTTGCCAACGCGCCGCGGCCCAAGAGCCAGCGGGCTGGGTGTATGCCGCCCTGGCGGGCATCGTTTTACAGTTGGTGTCTGCCCAAGACGAATCGCTTGCTTAGTGTGATAGCGATAATCGATGGCGCGGTATCGTCTGGCTCTGTTGTGTTGGCGCAGCGCGATCAGTTTTTGGGTATCCATGCACGCGCTGCAAGCCCGCGCTGAGTTGGATTCGGAGGATTACCAAAGTCGGGCGCAACCACGTTCGCCGACTGAGCGTGCTGCGCTGCAACTCCGATTGCAACAAGAACGAGCGGCGGAAGCCATGCGGCAGGAGCAGTTGGAACGGCTCCAGCATCAACGAGAGCGGATGACGCAAGCGTGGTTGGATGCGCGCCCAGCGGAAGAAAAGTGGCTGCGCGCGAAATGCACCCGGTGTCATGGTCTGGGTGTGATCGAGCCTGCCCGCCACGGCAGGCTTGGGTGGGCATGGACGATTGCACGCATGCGCTGGTTGCATGGCGCAGACGTGGAGTTGCAGGCCATCGTCACGCTCGCAACGTACTTGGCGAAGCGCGGACGCCAGGGATTGCCACCCGTGGACCCCGTACCGGATTTCGGGCCAATGGCTTCGGGCGTTCCAAACCCTGCACAAACCACGGCACCACCGAACAGCGCGATCCGCGATAGCCAGTAAACCCACCACTGAGCAAGGTGGACGGCTTGGGCGTCATCACGCATGTCCGACAGGTATTCAGGCCACACCTGATCTGCCTGCGCTGGCTGCTTCGGCCAACCGCGCGGCCCAGCGCTCGGCATCGTCGGCGCGGCGCGCTTCTACCATCACGCGCAACACCGGCTCGGTTCCGCTCGCGCGGATCAGTACGCGGCCGTCCGAGCCCAGCGCCGCCTCGGCCTCGCGCTGCGCTTGCTGCAGCGCAGCGTTGGCACGCCAGTGCGCACCTGGAGCCAGCCGCACATTGCGCAGCACCTGCGGAAAGCGCTCCACGCCCTGCAGCACTTCGGCCAGCGTGCGCTGC